>DASVYZ010000076.1:0-2304 GCA_036391935.1 Burkholderiaceae bacterium
GACAGGTCCGATACCTGGAACACGCCCTCGATCATCGACAGGGCATCGGCATCGATCAGGTTGCGCTCGTGGGCGTCGTTCAGGACTTCGAGCAGTTCGGCCCGGTTTTCCGGTTCGGGGGAGATGAGAGCGGTCAATCGCTCCAGCAGGGTACGGTGCGGCTTTTCGGCAGGCTTGGCGCTACCAGGGTGGTCTTCCATATGGCGGGATGCCGTAATTTCAAGGATTCATAGGATACACGAAAAGTTTTGACGTTCCCGCAATTCACAGGCTGCGGTTGCGTTAAATGTCTCGTGTTTTGTTGTTCGGCAAAATGTGAGCGCACACTACGCCGTTTTGTAACTGGAATGCAATAATTCGGACTTATTTATACGGATTTTTGAAGCCGAGCTGCTCCAGAATCTCGATTTCCAGGCTTTCCATTTCGGCGGCTTCCTCCTCGTTCTCATGATCGTAGCCTTGCGCGTGCAAGACGCCATGCACCACGAGGTGTGCCGTATGGGCTTCCAGCGTTTTCTTCTGTTCCTTCGCTTCGCGCTCCAGCACCTCGGTGCAAAGGATCAGGTCGGCGCGTGTCGGCTCGTCCTCGGCTATATCTTCACCCTCGCTGTAGGCGAAGGTCAGCACATTGGTGGCGTAGTCCTTGGCGCGGTATTCGCGGTTGAGCGTGCGGCCTTCTTCGGCATCGACAAAGCGTATCGTCAGTTCGGCCGGGGCGAACAGGGCGGCTTGCACCCAACGCCGTATTTGTGGGCGCGTGATCACGTCGCGCAAGTGCGCGTCGGCATATTGCACAGAAAGCGACAACTTATTTCTTTGCATTATTTTTTCCGTATCGGCTTGATCTCCGCCGGATAGTCCAATGCCGATGCCGCTTCATAAGCATCGACGATGCGCCCGACCAGCGGATGGCGCACCACGTCGGCACTGGTAAAACGCGTGAACGAGATGCCGCGCACCTTTTCCAGGATATGCAGCGCATCGATCAAGCCGCTTTTCTGGCTGCGCTGCAGGTCGATCTGGGTCACGTCGCCCGTGATCACGGCCTTGCTGCCGAAGCCGATGCGCGTGAGGAACATCTTCATCTGTTCCGGCGTGGTGTTTTGCGCCTCGTCCAGAATGATGAAGGAATGGTTCAGCGTGCGGCCGCGCATATAGGCCAGCGGCGCGATTTCGATGGTCTGCTTTTCGAACAGCTTTTGCGTGCGGTCGAAGCCGAGCAAGTCGTACAGCGCATCATACAAAGGGCGCAGGTAGGGGTCGATCTTTTGCGCCAGGTCGCCCGGCAGGAAGCCCAAGCGCTCGCCGGCTTCCACGGCGGGACGGGTCAGGATGATGCGCTGCACGGCATCGCGTTCGAGCGCATCGACGGCGCAGGCAACGGCGAGGTAAGTTTTGCCGGTGCCAGCCGGGCCGACGCCGAAACTCACGTCATGTTCCAACACCGACTTGATATAGCGGTTTTGCTGCGGCGTGCGGCCGCGCAGATCGCTGCGGCGTGTCTTGAGCACCGGGCTTTCAACCGGTTCCTCGTCTTCGGCAGCTTTCTTGCCCGGCGTTTCGGCGGGGGCTTCGGCGCGCGCGGCGGCTACGCGCTGCTCGACCAGGGCCAGCTGTACGTCTTCCACGGCGATGATCTTGTCGGCGCGCGTATAGAAGTGCGCGAGCAATTGCACGGCGCGTTCGGCATTCTTGCCGCTGACGATGAATTTCTCGCCGCGGCGGAACACCGTCACGTCGAGTGCCGCCGAAATCTGGCGCAGGTTCTCATCGAGCGGCCCGCACAGGTGGGCCAGCCGTTTGTTGTCCAGCGGCTCAGGGACGAATTGGTGTGGCTGCAGGGGAGATTTCTTCAAGATTAATTTGCCAAAATCAGTTCGCCGCGCAGCGAAAAGGCATAGCTTTGCGTGATGCGCAGGTCGAGCAATTGGCCAATCAAGCGGCTGGAATTCGGCCCGCCGTCGAAATTGACGACACGGTTGTTTTCGGTGCGGCCCTGCAGTTCGTTCGGGTCTTTCTTGGACGGGCCTTCGACCAAGATGCGCTGAATGCTTCCGACCATCTCGTCGCTATAGCGCTTGGTATTGTCGTTGATCACGGCTTGCAGGCGTTGCAGGCGTTTGAGCTTGACCTCGTGCGGGGTATCGTCGGCCAGATTGGCCGCCGGCGTGCCGGGGCGCGGGCTGAAGATGAAGCTGAAGCTGTTGTCGTAGCCGATATCGGCTATCAGCTTCATCAGCGCCTCGAAATCGGCGTCGGTCTCGCCGGGGAAGCCGACGATGAAGTCCGAGGAAATGGCGATAT
>DASVYZ010000077.1:0-2171 GCA_036391935.1 Burkholderiaceae bacterium
GCCACTCCGCGACATAGCCCTGGGCGGTCTGGGGCAAATCCTCCCCGGTTGCGCGCAAGTCTTCCAAGGCACGCCCCAGCCGCTCGTGCAGCGCCGACGCGGGAAGCGTCTTGTCCGATTCGAACAGCAAGGATTGCATGAGCGATACATAAGCCGGCGCATTGGTTGCTGCCAGCAAGCGCCACAGCGGCTGCTCGCGCAGTTGTCTTAAAACGGCAAGATGACGCATGGTTTCGCGTTTTCGATCAGGCCGGCCGATCAATGTCGGCGTGGCACCTGTTTCGAACGGCTTCCGGTAACAGGAAATACATTGCCATTATAAATTCAGACCACGTAGACGCAATGTCAGCAGGCACGATGGGGTGGCACCGTATCTGCGTCGCTTGGCTGGCTCTCCAGGAACCGATGCAGCAAGCGGCAAGTCGCGTCGAAGGAAAGTTGATCCTGTTCCGATGCGGGAGCGGGTAGCAGCAGCCCATCGGCGGCGGAAGTCGCTGTGCAAACGAGCGTCCGCACCGAGGATTTTCTCAACGCTGGCGTCAAATTCACCGAAGAAATGATTTGCCCTCCAAGCAGCCATAAATTGTCGCGATGGCGGCAAAACGTTCGACGCGTCAAATTCCGCTGCAGCAAATGAAGCAGAAAAAGTCTGAACAATTTGACGATTTCTTCGCCCAAGCTTACGTCGCGATCCTCCATCCGCCAACTGTGTGCCCAGGTGGGTAGCTCGGGGCACCATGCCGCCAGATTCCCGTCGTGAGGCGGTGCCGTCAAAGGTGAGCGCGTCGTCATAGCAAGCGGCTGCCGGCAGAGTTCGGCTATTGATCAACGAGGCAGACTCGAAAGCAAGCCAGCCAACGCCTCCGCCAGGCGCCCAAGCGCCGCCGGCTCGGGCATCGGCAACTTGATGTACGGCTTCCCCGTGTCGGCATCCGTTTCGATCAGGCGCGACAGTCCTTTTTTCGTAGCCGTGCCGACGCCATTGCCCGACGATGCCATGGCATTGACGAACGCCAATCCGGCCTCCACCAGCGGCGCCCATGCGTCTGCCAAGGGCGGTGGGGAATCCGCGCCGGCGACGTTTTGCCGTGGCGGCGCTTGTGCCGGCTCTATCGATTCCGGCGATGGTGTTTCCGCGTCGGAAAGCGGCTGGTTCGGACGCGGCTCGGCCTGCTCCTCGGTCGGCAGGGTTTCCGCCGTACCGGTTGCCCCGGCCACGCCGGCCGCCCCGGTCACCTGCTCGACGCTTTCCATGAACTTCGACAACCTGCCGCCGTGCATGAACACCTCGCTTTCGCCGCCGTCCAGAACGCCGGCAAACAGCGATTTCTTGAACGACAACAGCGACAGCATGCCTTCCTCGATAGTGCCTTGGGCAACCAGATTCACCACTTGAACGCCGCACGGCTGCCCAAGCCGGAACACGCGCCCGATGCGCTGCTCCAGGACGGCGGGGTTCCAGGGCAAATCCATATTGATCACTGTCGCCGCGCCATGCTGCAAATTCAACCCGACACCGCCAGCATCGGTCGACAAAAATACGCGGCAATCCGGGTCTTGCAGAAAGCGATCCACCAGGGGCGGGCGTTTTTCGCTCGGCACCCCGCCGTGAAACAGCACGTGGCCCCAGCCCTTTTCCTCCAGGCGGCGAATGAGTATCTCGTGGGTTCGCACCCACTGGCTGAACACCACTACCTTGTTGCCGGGAACGGCGAGCATCTCCTCCAGCAAGTCGACCAGCTCGGCGGACTTGGCGCCATGGTCGGTTTCATGGTCCAGCAGATAGGTGCTGTTGCAGGACATGCGCATGTTCTGCAAGGCGCACGTCAGCCGGCGCTGATCGGCCTCGGAAATATACCCCGTCTTGCGCCAACGGCTCACGATGCGCCTGACGATTTCGCCGTTCTCGTTGTGATGCACCAGCTGCTGTTCCGTCATCGGCACGAAGCGCGTGCTGTCCACCCGAGCCGGCAGTTGACTCAGCACCTCCGCCTTGCGCCGGCGCAGCATCACCGGCGCCAAGGTCTTGCCGATGCGATCCAGGCCCTGGTAACCCGTCACCCGGCCTGTCTCGTCGCGCCGCTGATGTTCATGCAGCAAGCGCCAAGTAGGGCCGAGGCGATGCCGGTCGACAAACTGCACGATGGAAATCAGCTCTTCCAGCCGGTTTT
>DASVYZ010000078.1:0-8076 GCA_036391935.1 Burkholderiaceae bacterium
TCTTCCATCGCATCGCCGATGGCCAGCGGCTTGAGCACCTGTTCAATCGGCGAGCCGAACAAAACGCCCAGCAGTGAAAACATGCCAGCCATGAACGCCTGTTCCTGCAGGGGCTTGTCGAGGCCCGAAGCATGCGCCAGCAATTCCATCGCGCGGGCGCGCACGGCGACACGGGCGAGAAGCATGGCTGAACGCAGGTCGCCATCGCGCGCAGCGAACAGCATCAGGTTGAGCCAGCGGCGCAACTGGTTGCGGCCAAGGATGGCGATGGCCTGGGAAAAACTCGTGATGCGCCGGCCCGCACCAACGGCAAGCGAATTGACCAGGCGCAGCAATTGATAAGACAGGGTGGGGTCGCGCCGGAGCACGGCTTCGATTTCGCGGCTGTCGGCGTCGGCGGCCGCCAGTTGCACAAGCTGCATCGCCAATGCGCGTGTCGCCGCTTGGGCACCGCTCGGCTTGACCGGCGCGGCGAAATACCAATTGCCGCCAACCCATTCCGTACCGGGAGGGTGTTCGCGCGCGAGTTCCTTATCGTTGCGCGCGATGGCGGACGAAGAAACGAGCTTGCACTGCGCCGCCGCCAGCACATCGGCAAATTCGCCTGAAGGCGTGCAGTCGGCAATCAGGCAGGTAAACCGCTGTGCGAGGGTGGAGAAATCGGGATGTTCTAGCAATGGCGAGAGATGAGCCAATTGCTCCGGCCGAGCTTCATCGAAGATGAACTGCAGCGCGGAAAGCTTGCCCTTGCAGTCAGCCAGCAGCCGCAAAAATACCAGTGGTTCTGATGCCGCAGCGTCCATCGGGTCACCTTGGGACTGGCGTTGACAAACAGGGCTATTTGCTTGAACGGAAATATTCTAGCGCATAATTTACCAAACGCAACAATAGTACGCGCCGCTGTCGCCTTTCATGGCACAAATACGACGTTTCTTTCCCGAAGGCATGGATATGACGGCGGGCTGGTCTGCGCCCTACTCCCAAGCCGCCAGTTTTTGCTCGAGGAAACGCATCGCGGCACCGGCTTGGCTGTTCAACTCGTCTTCCAATCCCGTGTGCTCGGCCAGCCATGGCGCCATCGCCGCTTGGCCAGCCATGGCAGCGCACAGGTTTTGCCAGTCGCGCAACCGCCCAAGATTTTGCTGTGCCAGCTTGGTATCGGCGGCAAATGCCTGATAACGCGCATCCAGATATTCAGGGTAGTTCTCGATCAGGTAGCGCAATTGCTTGATGCGCAGGCGGGCCTTGTGCCAGCGCTTCGGGTCCTGCAAGCCTTCGGCGCAATCCTTGCGCAATTCCTGCATCAATTCTTCACAGGCGAAACCGAGAACGGCACTCAAGCTTGCCGACGACACCCGCCCCAGGCATTCGTCGCCGGTCTTGGCCAGGCGCACCATGCGGCGCGGGAGCTTGCGCAGGCTCTTCGAGCGTACCAGTACGGCGCGCCGCCGCCACATGTCCTTTCTGGCTTGCTCAAGGTAGCGCTCCACGCCCTTGGGATAGGGGGCGGGCAGCAACTCTGCGATCAATTCCAGCTGCGCTTCCGCGTCGCGCGCGCTATTGCTTTTGCGCACCCAGGACTTGAGCGGCGCCAGCGCGCGGCGCAAGGGCTTCATGTGCTCCAGCTCAAGAAACGGCTGCAAAACGCTGGAGATGGTACGGACCTGCACGCGAATATCGTGCAGCGCGTTGGCGTCGCCCTGCCGCATCAGCGCAGCCAGCAGCGTGGCGCTCTTGGCTGCGCGGCGCAGTTGCTTGACGATATGGGACTTGAGGTTGCGCTTGTTCACGCCATTCCTATGCCGCACGCACCGGCTCTCCCTTGCGCGCCAGACCCACCGCCTGTATATAGGACTGGCACATGACCAGCAGCTCCATGTGCAGCTTGCGGATCTGCGCAGGGCCGGCACGCTGTTCGAAGATGGTGCGCGTTACGCCCGTCATGGCGATATGGACCATATTGGTGACGAGCCGCACGTCGGCAAATTCGAGATCGGCCGCGCCGGAGAGCATGGTTTCGATGGACTTGACCAGCCGGTTGCTGAACTTGTTGATCAGCTCGGGCACGTCGAGTTCGGTAATCACGCCGTAAAGCGCGATCGAGGTCTCCGGATCGGACGTCTTTACCTCGATATACGTGGCGACCAGGTTTTGCACCATATCGGCGGCATTGCTGCCGGCGCCGGCCAGGCAGGCTTGCTCCACTTTGCTTAGCACATCTTCCATGTGGCGCTTGAGTACGGCAAACAGCAAGGCCTGCTTGTTGGGGAAATACTGGTACATCGTGCCGACCGATACCCCGGCGCGCTCCGACACGCGCGTGGTCGTCAAGCGCGAAGCGCCCTCGGCCAATAAAACCTGAATGGTTGCCTCGAAAATTGCATCCACGGTGGCTTCGGAACGGGCCTGACGCGGGGTTTTACGGGGCTTGAGCGGGGAAATTGCCTTGGTCGCCATATGCGAATGCAAAAACTGAAGGATCCTTCATAAAATATAGCACATGAATCATTCCTATCCAAATCCCTCTTTGCATACCGCGTACCGCCATGCCCTGCCCTTGCAGGCACCGGCGCAGGTATACCTGCCGACGCAACGCGTGGTCTTGGTGACGGGCGCCAACAAAGGCATAGGCCGGGAAGTCGCCTACGTGCTGGGCAGGATCGGCGCGCGCGTCCTGCTCGGCGCCCGCGACCGTTCGTGCGGAGAGGCCGCGGCGGCGGAAATGCGCGAGGAAGGCATCTACGCGAATTACATCCACCTCGACGTCAACCGGCCCGAAACGCTGGAAGCGGCCGCGCTGGACATCCAGGAAGACTATGGCCGGCTCGACATTCTCGTCAACAACGCCGGCATCGCCGACGGCGCCGACGGCTTGCCGGGCAACGCCTGCATCGACGCGGTGCGGCGCGTCTTCGACACCAACTTCTTCGGCGCCTTGTCGGTGACGCAAGCGATGCTCCCGCTATTGCGCAAATCGCGCGGCGCACGCATCGTCAACGTCTCGAGCGGCCTGGGCTCGCTCGCCTACAACAGCGATCCGCAGGCTGAATTTGCCGACATCAAGAAGATCGGATACAGCGCGTCGAAAGCCGCCCTGAACATGCTGACCGTGCAGCTTGCGTATGAGTTGCGCGGCAGCGGCATCAAGGTCAATTCAGCCGACCCCGGTTATACCGCGACGGACTTGAATGGCCATCGCGGGCACCAGAGCGTGGCGCAGGGCGCGATTTCTTCGATTCGACTGGCCTTGCTCGAAGACGACGGCCCGAGCGGCGGCTTCTTCAGCGCTGTGCAAGAGCAACGCTGGTGATCAGCCCGCAATCAAGGCACAAAAGTGATCGGTACATCCCGCCCGGCGCGCGCCGCGTTCCCGGCATAGTCGAGCGCCACGATGCGCAGGATATAGTCGCCCGGCGCGACATCCCTGGTATCCCAGGCATCGCGCAGGGCCGAGCCGTCGCGCACGCGATTGGTTAATTCATACCGCATGCGCGTGCTCTTGCTGCCATAAACCGTGATGCCGCTGTCGCCGGCGTAGGCGATCTTGACCGCGCCCGGATCTTCCGGCAAGCGCTCGAAATCCATGGTGATGCGCGGCTCCTCGAAACCGGGCACGGGCTCGCCCTTCGCGCTCAGCAATTGAAAACCGGCACGATAAAGCCCGAGCTGGCGCCGTCTCCGGTTGCCGTTCATCTGGTCGTAAGCCTCGACCACGAGGTGCAGCCGCGCGCCGGCAGGCAGCAGGAGGCGGCCCTTTTGCTTTTTCTCAAACGCACTGCCGTCATCGCCATGAACCTGCACCGCCTTGATGGTCGGCGGCACGTCGTCGTGCAACCCGGCGAACGGCAGGGTCAAGGGATTGATCTCGGCTCCTGCCGCAATCATCGCAAGATGGGTGTGATACATGCGGTTGACCGTGCCCAAGGCATCGCCCTTGACAAAGCGGGTACCGCGTTTGACGCGCACCATGAGCGGCTTGCCCTTGTCGTCGCTCTGGAATTGGAAGCGCTCGTTTTCCAAAGGCTTGCCATCGGCATCGCGCCCCACCCGCATGTGGATATAGCAAAACAGGTCGAGACACATGCCCTCGCTTTCCTTGTCGAAGCCCCAACTCGAAACGGGGTCGCTGACTTTCTCGTCAGCGACGGCCAACACGCGCGTCCCCATGGCGGCTTGCATGTCGAGCCCGCCATGCAAGTGGTCGCGGCTTTCGCCATCGTGATTGCCGCGTACCTCGCCGAGCGTCCCGACCACTTCATGCGCCCGCAGCTGCGGTTTGAAGGGCCAGGGGAAGCGGCCCGACTGCACGGCGGGCAAACGGGCGACGATTTCCCTGGCCGCTGCCGTGGTTTGCTGCGCATCGGCATCAGCCGCATCGGCGCCGGGGCCGGCTCGGTCGGCGCGCGGCTGGCTGACGATATCGATGCGATAGCTGCCGGCCGAAGCCACGGCGAGGCTGCCATCCTTTTGCACCAGCAAAGCCGTCGGACGCGGCAAACGCAAGCCGAAGTCCGTAGTATCGGAGGCGTTTTGGGCCGCCAGCAACACGGCGCTCTGCAGGCTTCCGCTTTCACCCTGGGGCGACAATTGGAAGATTCGCCCGCGCGTGCTGTCGCTGACATAGAGTCCTCCATCGGACGACCATGCCAGCCCCGTGGGACGATGCATCTGTGCCAGCGTGCTGACCGTGGGCGTCGTTCCGCTCAGATCGATCCTGCGGATCGCATCGTTGCGCGTGTCGGCAACGATCAGGCGCCCTTGGCTATCGAGCAAGACATTGCAGGGCGTATCAAACGTCGCCGCATCGGCGGGGCCGTCGGTCAGGCCGCCGGCGTCACCGCTCCTATGGCCGCCGGCAATCGTCGTCACTTGCCCATCCGGCGAAATGCGCCTTTACGGCATCGTTGTATGTATCGGCAACGTAGATATTGCCGGCCTTGTCGATATCGAGCCCCAAAGGACCGTTGAAGCGTGCCTGCGCCGCGCTGCCGTCACGCATGCCGGCCTGCCCGTCGCCCGCTATCGTCGTCACCTGGCCCAAGGGGTCAATCTTGCGGATCGCATTGTTACCCGTATCGGCAACGTAGAGGTTGCCCTTGGCATCGATTGCGAGCCCGGACGGCGTATTGAACGCTGCCCAGTGTCCCTTGCCGTCGGCGTAGCCTTCCTTGCCGCCGGCCAGCGTGCTCACGGCGCCGTCGGGCGCAATCTTGCGTATCAGGTTGTTGTCGCCGCCGTCGCTGACGTAGAAATTGCCGGCCGCGTCGCTCGCCAGGCCATATGGATCGGCAAAACGCGCTACGGTCCCCTTGCCGTCGGAAAAACCGCGCCGACCGTCGCCGGCAAAGTGATGAACGGTTGCGACCCAGCCGAGAGGCGGGGTTTGCTTGAACGTACCGACGGCAACTTGTTCTGCCGATTGCCCTTCAGGATGCTGGACGCGCCACAGGACCGCCGCACTCCCGGCCGCGATCAGGGCCAAGCCGGCCCACCACAATTTGCGCATTATTGGAAAGCTGCTCTGGACGAAAGGCGGAATATTAGCAGACTAAATCGGCAGACTAAAATTGCGGCGCGACCTGCGGTAGCGTCATCTGTATGCTTGTCCCCTTGCCTGCTTCGCTGTCGGCCCTGACGGTGCCCCCCCAACACACCCGAAACGATGTTATAGACCACGTTCAAACCAAGGCCGGAACCGCCCTTGCCCAGCTTGGTGGTGAAAAACGGGTCGAACACCCGACCGAGGTTTTCCGGTGCAATACCATTGCCGTCATCGCTGACGGTAAGCTGCACCCAGCCTTCGCGGACGACCTGGGCCACGATACGGATCTTGCCCGCCTCTCGCCCTTCGAAGCCGTGCACCAGGGCATTGTCCACCAGGATACTCAAAACCTGCCCGAGCTGGCCCGGATAGCTGTCGAATTCGAGGCGGCCCGGAATCTCGTATTCGATGGCGAAGCCCGTCTTGCGCAAGCGCGTACCCAGCGTCAGGCAGATATTGTCTACCGTGGTATCGAGCATGAAATGGCGCCGGTTGGCGCTGGTCTGGTCGACCGCCACCTGCTTGAAACTGGCGATCAATTCGGCGGCGCGATGCAGGTTGCGCGCCAGCATATCGCTGGCTTTTTGCGCTTCCTCAAAAAAGGCGGCCAATTCCGAGCGCTTCATGCTGCCTCTTTCCGCAAACTGCCCGCTGAAAGCCTTGGTCTGGTCGGCCAATGTGCTGGCCGCCATCAAGCCGTTGCCGATCGGCGTGTTCAACTCATGGGCAATGCCGGAGACGAGCGAGCCGAGTCCCGCCAGTTTCTTGTTCTGCACCAGTTCCTCTTGCGCGACGTTGAGCGCGTTGAGCACTCCCGCCAATTCGGCATTGCTCTTCGACAGCGCCACTACCGCCGCTTCGGCCTTTTCTTTTTCGGCCTGCAACTCCTCGGTGCGCCGGCGCACCAGTTCCTCGAGTTCTTCGCGATAGCGGCGCAGCGTGTTTTCGTTGCGCTTGCGCTCGATCGCGATGCCCGCGATGTGCGTCGCGACGTTGATCAATTCAAGCTCATGCGCGCCAGGACTGCGCACCTCGCGGTAATACATGGCAAAGGAACCGAGCACCGTATCGCGGTCGAGATAGATAGGCGTGGACCAGCAGGCGCGAAAGCCGTAGCCGGCAACCAGATCCCGGTACGCGTCCCAATTCGGGTCGGCATTGATGTCGGTGGCGATGACGGTGCGCTTGCTGTACATCGCCGTGCCGCAGGACCCGGCATGGGGGCCGATCTTCATGTTATCGAACAAGTTCAGGTAGCCGGGCGGCATGCTCGGACCTGAAACGGCGCGAACCTGAATGCCGTCTTCATCGAGCAACATGACCGTACAGAACAAGCCCTCCGACTGTCCCTCGATCAAACGCGTCAGGCGATCCAGCGTCTCGATCAAGGGCGCGCCGAGCGCAATCATCTCGAGCAGCTCAGCCTGTCCAACAGGTAAGGGTACGGCGCCCGCCATCGTTTTCTCCCGGAAATGTCCTAGTCGGGTATTTGCCTGTCTGCCTGCGTCTTTCCATCATGAGGCATGGGCCATGCGCTCCTGTCACACAAAAAACGCCAGCATCTGTTCCAAGAGCCAATCAGGCTTTTCTTCGGGAATGAAATGCCCCGCAGCAACCGAGGCCCCCGTGACGGGAAGTTGGGCCTTTTCCTGCCAATCGGCAAGCGGATGAAACAGCCGCCCCACCACGCCGTGCTCGCCCCATACCACGTGCACCGGGCAGGCGATTTTCTGCTCCGCCCGTTCATTTTCCCTATCCTGCTCCAGATCGATTGTCGCAGCGGCGCGATAGTCTTCGCAAGCGGCATGCACCGCCTCGGGTGTGCAAAAGCAACGCTCGTATTCGGCCATCGCTTCGGGAGTCAGAAAAGACTTGCCCTCGGAACCCCAACCGCCAAGCAAAAAGCGCAGATAGAAGCGAGGATCGGCACCGATCAAGGTTTCCGGCAAGGGATAGGGTTGAATCAGGAAAAACCAATGGTAGTAATACCTGGCAAATGCCTCATTGGTTTTTTCATACATCGTGCGCGTGGGCGAGATGTCGATCAGCATCAGTTTCCTGACACGCTCCGCGTGATCGAGCGCCAGGCGATGCGCCACGCGTCCGCCGCGATCATGGCCGCACACGAAGAAGCTCTCGTGCCCGAGCGAG
Source organism: Burkholderiaceae bacterium (assembly GCA_036391935.1). Lineage (GTDB taxonomy): Bacteria > Pseudomonadota > Gammaproteobacteria > Burkholderiales > Burkholderiaceae_D > PKWO01. The sequence goes on from DASVYZ010000078.1 coordinate 7,694, forward strand.
CGCATGACCCCGACCATGTCCTGCGCCATTGCGCGCTTGGAATAATTGGCGTGACCGGGCTCGCCAGCAGGCTTGGACGAGTCGCCATAGCCGCGCAAATCGGGCATTACCAGCGTATATTTTTCCGCGAGGCGATCGGCCACGGCATGCCAGATCACGTGCGTTTGCGGAAAACCATGCAGCAACAGCAAAGGCGGCCCGCTGCCGCCGTGGCGCAGATTGATCGTCACGCCGTTGACCGGGAATTTTGCCTGATCAAAACCATCAAGCATCACAGTATCTCCGTTGACAGTTCCAACGTTTCCTTGATCTCTTCCATCACCACGTAGCTCTTGGACTGCGCCGCGCCTGGAAGTTGCAGCAAAATGTCTCCCAGCAACTTG
>DASVYZ010000079.1:0-2860 GCA_036391935.1 Burkholderiaceae bacterium
GGTGCCGCCGTTCCAGACGGGCAATGGGGACGTCGTCGTGCCGATGCAGGCCGGGCAGCTGCGGTTTTCCGGCATGCTGACGTTGCGATGGTGTTCCGCGTAGCGCAAGCCGAACTTGGCCGATTCCCATATGCCGTCGCCAAGCGTGAGCAAGCCGTCCAACTGCCCGTATTTTTCCGTATCGAGCGATTCCACGTGCGTGCCCCAGGCGGCGTCGGTCACGACGTTGGTGAATTGCGCCGTGTTCGCGCCGGGGAAGGTGACCGACGCAGGGAACAGGCCGTTGGTCTGATAGGACGAGCCCGATCCGTACTGCCCGGCTTCATAGCCGATGTCGGAAGGCGTCGAACCGGTGCCGCGCGTATAGCCCAGGCTGCCCGAAATCTTGAAGCCCTTGTTGACGCGGTAGCTGCCGTCGACGTCGAAGTATTCTGTGGACGACGCCGAACCCGGGCGGTAGATTTCATCGCCGAAGGCGCTGTAGAGCGCGGAGTTGTAGCTCGTGGTCGCGCTGATCGGCGGAAATTGCGAGGCGGGAATCGCCGCCGCTACCAGCGTGCCGTTCTTGACCGTGTAGCTCGATGGGATGACGCCGACCGAAGCGCCGCTGTTCGGGTCGGTGGCGTTGATGTTTTGCGAAATATTGTTGTAGAAGCTGCGGTTGTAGTTGGCTGCGGAAAGGTGCGAGGAAAAGCCGTTGACGTCGAGCATGAGGTCGGAAGACGGCTTGAACTGGATATCGAAGTCGCCGCCGCGGCGCTTGCGGTCCTGCTCGAACAGCGAGGCGCTGATGCCGTTGGGCGCCCAGACATTGGCCAGATCGGGGTGGGCGATGGCGGCGTTGGAGGTCGGCGAGATTTGCGTGTAGCCGTAGAATTCCTGGCCGTCGCGCCGCTCATGGCGCTGTTCGTCGAACAACTGCACCAGCACGCCCATGGTGTTGGTGTCGTTCTTCCAGTTGATCAAGCCGTTGATTTGGGGATCGGTCTTGCGCGGCAAGTCGGCATAGATCGCCTGGGCCGAGATTTCCGCCGTCAATTGCTTCTTGAAGTCGAGCGGCTTGCGCGTCTGGATATCGACCGAGCCGGCGACGCCGCCTTCGACCATGTCCGCCGTCTGGCTCTTGGCCACGACCACGGCATTGACGATTTCCGAGGGGAGCAGGGCATAGCTGACGCTGCGGCCGACGGCGCCTTCCTGGTCCAGCACGAACCAGTCGCCGGTGCCGATCATGTGGCCGTTGACCGTGGTCTGGGTCAGGCCGGCGCTCGTGCCGCGGATACTGACGCGGTCGTTTTCCGAAAAGCCGCCTTCGCCGCCGGCCGAGGACGAGATATTGACGCCCGGCACCCGTTGCACGGCGTCGGCCACGTTCTTGTCGGGCAGTTTGCCGATGTCTTCGGCCGACACGACTTCGACGACCGAATCGGCGTCGCGTTTCTTGTCCAGCGCCGCTTGCAGCGAGGCGCGGATGCCGCTGACGGTCACCACTTGCTGCGGGCTTTGGTCGGCGGCTTGCTGCGCCATGGCGGGCAGCGAGGCGGCCAACGCCAGCAGGGCCACGCCGGTTGCGATCGGCGTCAAGTTGGCCGCGGTTTTCCTTGGATTGCTGTTCATGCTCTTCCCCCTCCTTATGACCGGGCTTGCCGGCTTGTTGGATGAAACGTCTCGATATTTTTAGGAACCCATTTCAAACAGGCCATGGCGTTGTTGCCGCTTCTCGCCGTACTACTCGTACTGCCTTCGTCGCGACGCCTAGCCCTGACCGTTTTGAAATGGGTTCCAAGCCGCGAGCATGCTCGCGGCTGTGCAATTGACCTCGGAAACGATTGTCCCTATTCTTCCTTAAGAATCGCTAAAAGAAACCTTAATGTTTCCTTAATGGGGCGCGTTGACAAAACCGGCAGGCGACGGTTACAACGTGCCGACACGTTAAAAGATAACGAGACAGCGCATCACATGAAAATCTGCCTGGTGGAAGACGACCTCGAACTGGGGCGCGCATTGCAATCGGCCCTGCAGGATGCGGGCCAGGAAGTCGTTTGGGTCAGGCGTGCTTCCGACGCCAAACACTGGGTCGCCACCGAACCGTTCGACGCGGTATTGCTCGACCTGGGTCTGCCGGACGGCAACGGCATGGAATTACTGCGCCACTTCCGCGCCGAAGGCAAAACCTTGCCGATTCTCGTCATCACCGCGCGCGACAGCCTGGAAGACCGCTTGAGCGGTCTTGACCTCGGCGCCGACGATTACCTGGTCAAGCCCTTCGTCGTCACGGAACTGCTGGCGCGCCTGCGCGCCGTGGTGCGCCGTGCCACCGGCTGGAACGAATCGGGCGAGTCGGTATGGAAGATCAAGGATCTCGTGCTGGACGACCGGCGCCTGGTGTTGACGCGCTCGGGCCAGCCCGTGGTGCTGTCCAAGACCGAGTTTGCCTTGCTGCATGCGCTGATGCGCTATCCCGACCGCGTGCTGACGCGGCGCGAACTGGAAGCCTGGGCGCTGCCGCACAGCGAAGGGCAGGCGCTGGACGTGCACATGTCGCACCTGCGGCGCAAGATCGGCGAGGGCTATATCCGTACCGTGCGCGGCGTGGGCTACGTGGTGGAGAAATGACCAACATCCAGGATCGCTCATTATTTCGCCGCCTGCTGGCCGGCTTCACGCTGGTGGTCATCGGCATCTGGCTGTGCAACCTCGGCCTCGACGTCTATGAGACCAGGACCAGCAAGAAAAAGGACATGCAGCGCGAACTGCAGGCGACGGCCAAGCGCATGCTCGTGGTATTGCAGATGAGCGAAGGCAATCCCGGCGAGCGCAAGCAGGCGCTGCGACAGATGGAAAAGCTCCATTATGCGAA
>DASVYZ010000080.1:0-9621 GCA_036391935.1 Burkholderiaceae bacterium
CAATCGCTCTCGGGCCTGTTCTCCCGGGCCATCCATGAACTGGTGGAACAGGTGGTGCACCTGCGCATGCTGGTCGAAGCCACGCTCGATTTCCCGGAAGAGGAAATCGACTTCCTGGAAAAATCCGACGCGCGCGGCCAGCTGGTGCGCATCCGCAACGGGTTGGAAGCGGTCTTCGCCCAGGCCGCGCAAGGCGCCATGCTGCGCGACGGCTTGAACATCGTGCTGGCCGGCCAGCCCAATGTCGGCAAGTCTTCGCTGTTGAACGCGCTGGCCGGCGCCGACGTGGCCATCGTCACGCCGATTGCCGGCACCACGCGCGACAAGGTCACCGAGACGATCCAGATCGAAGGCATCCCGGTCAACGTGATCGACACGGCCGGCCTGCGCGAAGAGCATGAAACCGGCGACGAAGTGGAACGCATCGGCATCGCCCGCACCTGGAGCGCGGTGGAAAAAGCCGACGTCATCCTGCATGTGCTCGACGCCTCCATGGGCCCGACCCTGGCGGACGAAGAATACGTCGCGCGCTTCCCGTCCAACGTGCCGGTGATGCGCATCTGGAACAAGATCGACCTCTCGGGCCACAAGCCGGGCGTGGATCTCGTGGGCGACACAAGCCACGTCTACCTTTCCGCCTCGGACCACGTCGGCATCGACTTGCTGCGCACGGAACTGTTGCGCGTGGTCGGCTGGCAGCAAACCGGCGAATCGCTTTACCTCGCGCGCGAACGCCACCTGATCGCCCTGAAGGCGGCCCACCTGCACCTGGAAAACGCGGCGCAACTTGCCGCGCAGGACGATCAATCGCTGGATCTGTTTGCCGAGGAGCTGCGGCTGACGCAGGAGCGGTTGAACAGCATTACCGGGGAATTCACGCCGGATGATTTGCTGGGGGTGATTTTCAGCCGGTTCTGCATCGGAAAATAATGACGCAACGCGTTCAACTTCAACGCGTCACCGTCGCCGATGCCGCGGACCTCATCGCCGCCAACAGGGAAAGCCAGGAACACCACCTGCCCTGGGTCACGTCCTTCACCGATCAGGCCGGCTTCGACGCCTGGTTCGCGCGCGGCATCACCGGCCCCAACGTCGGCCTGATCGCGCGCGAAGCGCAAAGCGGCGGCATCGTCGGGGTGGTCAACATCAGCGAGATCGCCATGGGCGCATTCCAGAGCGCCTATCTGGGCTATTACGGCATGGTGCGATACGCGCGTCAGGGCTTGATGACGGAAGCGCTGCGCCGGGCGGTTGCCTTCGCCTTCAAGGACCTCGGCCTGCACCGCGTGGAAGCGAACATCCAGCCCGGCAACTTCGCTTCGATCGCACTGGTGAAGAAACTCGGCTTCAGGCAGGAAGGCTTTTCCGAGCGTTACCTGAAGATAGGCGGGCAGTGGCGCGACCATGAACGCTGGGCCCTGTTGGCGGACGCCTGATGCCCCGCTGCGGCAACATTGGCGCAACATTGCCCGCCTGCTACACCCTCAAATAAACCGCCACCGTCCGTGAACTCCCGGCATTGTTGCTTGCCTACTCTGCAGTAAGCCGACGGCATGCGCCGACGGCGCAATCCTGCACAGAGGTCCAATCATGACTATGGTTACCAACGCTCCCCCGATCAGCGATACGGCGCAGGCGCCGGAGATCTTTGCCTCCTACCTGGCCGGCGCCTCGCTCGATGCGCCCAATATCCATCTCACCTTCGTCAGCAACCGCGTCGATCATTCCACGATGCCGCCGACCATGACCAACGTGGTGTGCGAGCGGCTGGTGATGTCGGTGCCGGCGGCGATGCACATGGTGGACTTCCTGCAAAAGTTCCTGGCCAATGCCCAGCTCGGCGACATGAAGAAGCCCGAAGGCGCGCCCATGCAGTAGCGGGCCTTGCGCATTCATGCCGCGCGCCGCACAATACCACCGAGGCCGCGCCATGCTTGCGCGCACAGGAAAAAGAACGAAGGAGGGCACGAGATGATCGGATATGTCACCGTCGGTACCAATGACATGCCGCGCGCGGCGGCATTCTACGACGCATTGTTCGCCGCCATCGGCGCGAGGCGCATGATGGAGATGGAACGCTACATCGCCTGGGGCACGGCAGAAGACAAGCCGGGTTTTTCCGTCTGCAAGCCGTTTGACGGGCAACCGGCCACGGTGGGCAACGGCGTGATGATTGCCTTTGTTGTCGAAGCGCCCCACATGGTCGATGCCCTGTACAACAAGGCGATGGAGTTGGGCGCGGCCGACGAGGGCGCGCCGGGCGAGCGCGGTGTCGGTTACTACGCCGCTTATTTCCGCGACCTCGACGGCAACAAGCTCGCTTTCTTTTGCGGCGGCTGAGCCCGCTTGAATACGGCAAGCCTGTGACAAGCCCGCATTTGCGGGCTTTTTAATTGCTCATTTGAAACAAAATGCCACGGCCTGTGGCACCAATCCCTGTTTTTGCCGCTTTATCGCGCCCAGGCGCCGAAAAAGCGGTTTTTCCGACCGCTCTATCCCGGCTTTTTTGCGCTCTGCCCCGCGTTTCATGCTGTCTGTCGCATACGCGTAGCGCTTGCGGAGGCACTTGCCTAAAGTGACCATACCGAAACAAAACACACGAAAGGAAACATCATGAACACCACACGTTTTATCGAAGCCACGACCCTCGTCTCCATCGGCGCATTGTGCGCAGCCGCCGTCCTCACGCTGACCGTGCCGGCCAAGCACGAAGCGGCACACGAAGTCGCGCAAGCCACGCATACCGAAACCGTGACCATCGTCGCCAAGCGCATGACCGCCGCCGAGAAGAACCAGATTCTCAAGTCGGGCCGGGTCACGATCTAAGCAACAGGCATCGCTCACACATCGAAAGGAACCATCATGAACACCATCCGCAATATCGAAGGCGCCACCCTGATCTCGATCGGCGCTCTCTGTGCCGCAGCCGTACTCTCGCTGGCCATGCAAACGGCCCATGCAGTCACCTCGCATCAAGCCGTCGCCGCCAACGTGCCGACCGTGACCATCGTCGCCAAGCATGCCAGTGCAGCGGAAAAGAATGCCTATCGGGTCCAATTGGGCGGCGAGTTGAACAACGGCCACAAGACGATCTGATGCGCGCCATGACGACGACCGTCATTGGGGCCGACAATGCGGCCAGGATCGAGGCCAGCCTGCGCGATGCGCAAGGCGATACCCGCCGGGCAGGGCGTTCCCAGAGGAATGGACGGCGGGGCTGCTGAGCCCGCCCCCATTCCTCTGGAAATGCGCCATCCCGTCCCCGGCGCATCCGGACTGACGGCACCGCTTCGGCGGTGCCGTTTGCTTTGGGGGGTGGGTGGGATCGCCGGGCGTCGCATGCTTCGCTTTCCCATGCAACATTCTTTCCGGTGCTTCAGACAATCACGTGTCCCCAAATCCCGCGATTTCGACAGCCGGCACCCGGTTTTTGCATTCTGTCGCATTTTGCTGGAACCCAGGCGGGGCATACCCTACAGTGACAATCGAGCGCAGCAAGGAAGCTTGAAGCAGCGCAACAGGGATAAGACGAGGACAACATGACCAGGTTCGAATACATTGCCGCATTGCGGAGCGCGCTCGAAGGCTTGCCGCCCGAGGTCGTCGATCGCACGGTGGCGGAATATGAAAAGCGCATCTACGATGCCAGCGCCGCCGGCCAGAATGAAGACGAAATCATCGCCGGCCTTGGCGACCCGCAACAAGTCGCCGACGACCTGCGCGCCCAATATGCGCCCAAGGCGCCCGACGTCGTGGTCGCGCCGCCGCAGGCCCACGTCGTGCCGCCCTCGCAACGCCCAGCCGGCGTGATCCGCATGTTCTTTTCTTTCGTCGGCTTGATGGTGTTCAACCTGTTCCTGGTCATTCCCGCCATCGCTTATGCTGGTTTGCTGATCGGCGCGTTCGCCATGTCGCTGGCCTGCTATCTGGGCGGCATCGCCGTCACCGGCGCCAGCGTGGCAGGCGTGAACCAGTTGTCGCTGGCCGAACCCTTCCACCACGTTTATGTCGATAAGCCCGGCGCGATCGAAGACATGCGCCACCACGACGGCCGCACCGTGGTCAATATCGGCGAGAGCGGGGTCCACGTCGAAACCGGCGACAAGCGCATTCACGTCTTACCGGCTTCCGCCGTCACGGCCGAAACCGGTTCGGCATCGACACCGGCTACGGCCCCCGTTCAGGACGGCGACCACAACACCTCGGTCGACATCGGCCCGAAGGGCATCGTCGTCAAGGATGAAGGTGCGAAAGGCGACAAGGCTGTCACCGACGACGAGGACGTGGATGTCGATATGCCGGGCTTGCACATCCACAACCACGATGCCGATGCGGACCGCAACACGGTCACCTTGGGTACGGACTTCATCAGCGCTTCGCAACCGGTCCAGGTCGGCGTGGGCATCGGCATCATCTTGGCCGGCATCGTCGGCTTCCTGCTGTGCCTGACGATCGCACGCTACACCTGGCTCGGCGTGGTCAAGCTGGCGCAAATGGAATTCGGCGTGCTGCGCGGCGCTTAATCATACTTTCGGAGGACATCACCATGCGTACCTTGCTCAAAATCGGCGCCGGCATGATGCTGCTGGCCATCATCCTGGTCGGCGTTTCGGCCGCCATGCTGCGGGCCCATGCGGAAGGCGGCGGTGCCGCCAACATCTCCGGCAGCCATGCCATGAAGACCGAGACGCGGACCATCGACGGAGCCGTCACGGTGATCAACGCCAACGGCCCGGTGGACCTGGTGCTGCGCCAGGGCGCGACGCCGGCCATGCTCGTCATCGCCGAAGAGCGCCTGCTGCCGCGCATCAAGACCAGGCAGCAAGGCAATGCGCTCGAGATCGATTTCCAGGACACGCTGTTCCACAGCAACCACCCGATGCGCATCGAATTGACGCTGCCCAAGCTGGAGCAGCTCTCGCTGCACGGCAGCGGCGACGCGCGCGTCAGCGGCTTCTCGGGCGACAAGGTGGTGTTGACCTTGCGCGGTTCGGGTAACATGAGGTTCGACGGGGTGTATCAGCACGTCACGGCCAGCACCATGGGTTCGGGCGATCTCGAGATGACGACGGGCAGCGGCGCCGATGCCGACTTGAGCATACTCGGCTCGGGCGCCATCACGGCTTCCGGCCAGAACAAGGCGACGACGATGCGCATCATGGGTTCGGGCGACCTCAACACGGAAAACCTGCATACCGACGAGTTGAAGCTCGATGTGATGGGCTCGGGCGATTCCTCGGTCTATGCCACCAAGTCGGTGGAGATCAACCTGCACGGCAGCGGCGATGTGAGCGTGCGCGGCAATCCGGTGCAGCGCAATGTGAACCGCATGGGCTCGGGCGATATCAGCTGGGACTGATCGGCTGAAATCGATCAGCTCGGATTGAGGCCCGGCATTTCCGAATCGGGCGCGATATCGGAATCGGCGGAATCGGCGGCAACAGGGGGCGCCGCCACATGGTCGAGCCCCCGCGCCAGCGCCTCCAGCACTTCCGGTTCCAGCTGTTGCAGCAAGGCTTGCATATCCAGATCCAGTTGTTCCAATAGCGGCTGCAGCACGCGGTCGCGCGCCCCACGCCGCAGCGAGGTTTCAATCTCCCCCGCCAAACCCTGCACGAAGCTGGCGCCGACCAGGCCGGCCGAGCCTTTCAAGGTATGCGCCACCCGTTCGGCGACGATGCGGTCGCCTTCCTCGAGCGCGGCGCGCAGCTTGTCCACCATGCCGCCCTGGTCGTTGCGGAAATGGCCCAGCATCTGCAGATAGAGTTTGGGATTGCCCATGGCGCGGCGTATGCCGCCTTCGACGTCAACGCCTTCGAGGGCAATCTCGCCCGGCGCCACCTGCAAGGCGGCGATGCTGCGCGCCGCTTCAGCCAGCGCACTGCCGCGCCCGTTGGCCGGGCACCAGTGCTCGATGGCCTGGAACAGTTCGTCCGGATCGATCGGCTTGGCCATGTGATCGTTCATGCCGGCGGTGAAGCAGCGTGCGCGGTCGGCCGTGCTGGCGTGCGCCGTCATGGCCACGATGGGCAAGGCATCGAGGCGGCGGTCGGCGCGTATCGTGCGCGTGGCTTCGATGCCGTCCATCTCGGGCATCTGCAAATCCATCAGCACGAGGTCGTAGCGGTTCGGCGCCGCGCTCAGCATCTCGACCGCCAATCTGCCATTGGCCGCAATCTCGACCTTGATGCCGGCCGCCTGCATCAATTCGAGCGCAAGCTGCTGGTTCAGCAGGTTGTCTTCCACCAGCAGCACCGACAGACCGTCGAAGTTCGGTGCCGCGCCGGGCGGCGGCGCCGGGCGGCGCGTGTTTTCCTCGAACAGTTCCACCAACAAGTCGGTCAGCATGCCGGCCGTGACGGGCTTCATCAGGAAGCCGTCGGCTTGCGCGCTTTCCATGCGCAGCCGGTCCTCTTCGCTGGTGTGGGTGCCGATCAAGACCAGGCGCGGGGGATTTTTCAAACTCGCATCGCGTCGGATCGCCTGGATCAGCTCGATGCCGTCGAAGTTGGGCATGTGCCAGTCGGTGAATACGGCGGCATACGGATGCTCCGCATCGGCCGCGCGCACCGCATCCAGCGCCGCATGGCCGCCGGCGACCAGATCGACATCGAGCGGATGCTGCTCCATGCCTTCGCCGAGCACCACGCGCTCGAGCGGGTTGTCGTCCACGATCAGGATGCGCTTGCCGTGCAGGGCTTCCGGTATGGTGCGCGGCGGCTGCGCCGTTTCGGGCACGCCGAATACGGCCGTGAAATACACGGCCGAGCCGACCTTGGGTTCGCTCTCGATCCAGATCGCGCCGCCCATCAATTCCACCAGGCGCTTGGAAATGATCAAGCCCAAGCCGGTGCCGCCATACTTGCGCGCCGTCGATTCGTCGGCCTGGCTGTAGGGACGGAACAGGCGCGCCGATTGCTCGGGCGTCAGGCCGATGCCGGTATCGCACACCAGGAAGCGCAGCTTCAGGGTGCCGTCGGCCGCTTCCATCGGACGGCACGAAACATAGACTTCGCCGCGCTCGGTGAACTTGATGGCATTGGACACCAGGTTGATCAAGACCTGGCCCAGGCGCAGCGGGTCGCCGATCAGGTAGCGCGGAATGTCGGGCGAGGAGTGGATCACGTATTCGAGCTTCTTGGCGTGCGCCTTCGCGCTCGTGACGGTGGCCACGTTGTCGAGCACGTTTTCCAGGTTGAACTCGAGCTTTTCCAGCTCCACGCGATCGGCCTCGATCTTGGAAAAATCGAGAATGCCGTTGATGATGCCCAACAGCGAGATGCCGGCGGTGTGGATCTTTTCCAGGTAGTCGCGCTGCTTGGGGTTGAGCTCGGTGCGCAGCGCCAGATGGGCCATGCCGATGATGGCATTCATCGGCGTGCGCAATTCGTGGCTCATATTGGCCAGGAACAGGGTTTTGGCCTGGCTGGTTTCCTCGGCATGCGCACGCGCGGTTTCGGCCTGCTTCAGTTCGCTTTGCACGTGCAGGTTTTGCACGCGCACGCGCGCCGCCTGGCCCTGGGCGCGCGCGTAGAGCATCTGGCAGCGCTTTTGTTCACGGTAAGCCGCTTCCCAATCGCCGCGTTCGGCATGGATTTCGGCCAGTTCCTGGCTGGCGCGCACGGGCAGGAACACGTAGCCGTATTCGCCTGTGCCTTCGACGGCGCGTCCCAGGCAATCGAGCGCTTCGGCGATGCGCCCGCGCCGGTGGTGCAGGTGGCCCGCGACCCACCAGCAATAGGGCTTGAGCTGTTTTTCCTCGAAGCGTCCGAGCAGGGCCATGGCCTTGGCCGACAATTCTTCGGCTTCGTCGAGCTGGCCGTGCAGGGCCAGCGTATAGGCGGCCACGGCGAGGCAAAAGGTGCGGTTGGCCAGGTCGGCCTGGGTTTCCTCCGCGCCGGAATGCACCTGGTCGGCGACCGCGGCATAGGCGTCGTCGTAGCGCTCCATCGAGAGGTAGGCCAGCGCCAGCACGGTCGAGGCGAAGCCGACCAGCCAGCGCTCTTTCGATAAGCGCGCCAGCCGCACCGCGTCGGTCAGGATGGCTTCGGCATCTTCAGCATTGCCGCTGACGTAGAACATCTCGCCGATGTTGGCCATGATATGCGCCGTGCGCGCCGTCAAGCCCAGGCTGCGCGCGGCATCGAGCGCGCTATAGTAATGGCGGATCGCCTCGTCGATCTGGCCGTATTCCTGCGCCACGATGCCCAGCAGGTTCAAGCCGAGCACGGTTTCGCGCGTGGCTTCCACCATCAGCGGCAGCAGGCGCTCGCGCCCGAATTCATAGGCCTCGCGCGCGCGGCCTCGGCTGCGCCAGATCGCGATGATGCCGAACAGGCAGAGCGCGAGATTGCGCTCATGGTGCTCGTCAAGCTCGTCTTCGGCTGCCCGATCGAGTGCGCCCAGCATGCGCTCGAATTGCGCCAGGGCGGCATCAAGGTCGGCCCGGTAGTAATCGGCGAAGGCGAGGCCCAGTTGCGCCAGCGTGACCATGGCAGCATGTTGGGCCGCTTCGGCCTGGGCCAGCAAATGGAGCATGGCGGTGCGGCCGCGCGCGGGGTCGTCGCGCATGAGGTCGAGCGCTTCGTGGCAGCGCTCGCGCCAGTCGAATTCGGCTTCGGTATTCATCGTGGGCTGCGGGTTTTCACTACGATACCACGCTGGCGGCACGCGCCTGCGATTTTCAAAAAGCCGGCGAAGCGAGGAAGAAAAGCTCACAAAGCCGTCCTGTTTCTTCCCGCGCCGTGTGAAATATTCACGTTGTGAAGAAATGCCTACCAAAGATAGCCCGCCTGAGTATTGCCAAGAGCAGGTTCCGCACGTAGCATTTGTGCCATGTTTCAAAATCACTAATAGGGAGTTCAGCATGCGTCAAAGCTGGTTCATCGCCGGATTGGTCGGCATCCTCACCGTCGGCGCGATCGGCTACGGTCTGGTGATAGGCGGGAAGCATTACCGCTATGGAGGTTCGCGGCTGATGGTCGATCTCGGCCGGCCCGACGCCTTGATCCGCACCGCCAGCCTGTCGCAACTGCCGCGCGATTTTCTCAAGGTGCCGATCGCGCACGACGTGCTGACCGAAGACCTGGTCTATTACTATGAACAGGGCGAAGACCGGCTGGGCATGAACGGCGCCTTGAAGCGCATCGCCTATGAGCACGAGCTCGACTGGAGCGACAAGCTGCTCGTCAGCGTATTCGACGAGCCCGCCGAGCTGGCCTTCTGGCGCGACGGCAAGGGCGCGCTGCGCAATTATGCGCTGGTGGTGCGGCGCAATGCGCTGGCCAAGGTGCTGCAGGAGGCGGCCAAAGTCGCCCTGCAGGATAGCCAGCTGAGCCAGGCCGGCGCGATCGAGACGCCCGGCGGCAAGGCCAAGGTGTATGCCCTGACCCTGAACCCGCGCCGCACGCTGCTCTTGATCGGGCAGGGCGACAAACTCGTCGTGCTGTCCGATCCCGGCATGCTGTTTGACAAGAACAACAAGGTCGTGGCCGGGGCGCAGGATGCCATCGGCCAGTGGCTGACCGACGACGGCACCTTGTCGCGCCAGTTCGCGCTCGACGACGGCGCACGCGGAGCCAAGCCCACGCACACCTTCGCCATCGGCGCGCCGGCCCTGAG
>DASVYZ010000081.1:0-4456 GCA_036391935.1 Burkholderiaceae bacterium
ATCCCGACTTCGCTGCATGGCGATGCCTACCTGTTCTCGCTCGCGGCCGATTTGCTCAAGCCGGGCGACGTCGCCATCGTGATCTCCAATTCGGGCAAGCTGCCGGAATTGATCAAGGCCGCCGAAGCGGCGCGCGAGGCCGGCGCCGACGTGATTGCCATCGCGCCCTCGCAATCGCCGCTGGCCAAGAAAGCCACGGTCTGTCTCGCCGTCAACCATGGGGAAGACAGTACGCTGTTCCTGTCCATGATCTCGCGCTTCCTGCAATTGCTGTTCATCGACATTCTGTCGGTCGGGCTATCGCTCGACAGCGAAAAGGACGCCGGCCGCGACGCCGGCACCGGTTCCAAGCCGGTAAGCGGCGGCTTGATGATTTCGCACCTCGATAGCTGACGGCTGCGCCGTAAGCCCACCCTTCCTGCATTTCACCCCGGGAATATTCCCCCGGGGAGCCTATCTTTTTGTCGTTTTCCTTGTGCTTTATGTAGTTGAGATACTTTTCGATAATGCACAAGCGGATTGCGCCCCATGCCGGCAGTTCCTCGTCAGTGCTGGCGGATAGGAATTTCCCCTTGTTATAGCAGGAAAAATTCACAATCCGACTAAATTTCGCTGTATCGATGTGACGGGTGGAGGTTTTATTTGTGAAAACTCGTCCTAAGCTTGCCTATCACCATGATCATGTAGTATTGTTACACAAACGAACAGAGCGGCATGGTAGCAAGTGCGATCAGGGACGTCCGCTTGCCTGCTTACGCGTCAACATTCAGGATAACTATGACCGAGACAAACGCCTATGCCGATGGCGCCCGGCTGCTGGCCGACATCGGCGGCACCAATGCCCGCTTCGCACTGGAAACCGCACCGCACAGTTTCGAAGCGGTGGCCGTGCTGCCGTGCAATGGCTATCCCAGCCTGCAAGAGGCCATCGCGGTCTACTTGGCGCGCGATGAGGTCAAGGCCGTACAGAGCACGCCGATCCGGCGCGCGGCGATTGCCATCGCCAACCCCGTCGATGGCGACACGGTGCAGATGACCAACCATCACTGGGTGTTTTCCATCGAAGCCTTGCGCAAGGAACTGGGCCTGGAAACGCTGGTCGTGGTAAACGATTTCACCGCGCTGGCGATGGCCTTGCCGCATTTGTCCGCCCACCAGAAATTGAAGGTGGGCGGCGGCGCGCCTTTGCCCGGGCATCCGATCGGCCTGGTCGGGCCGGGTACGGGCCTGGGCGTGTCGGGCATCATTCCTTCAGGCGAGCATTGGTTGCCGCTCGCGTCTGAAGGCGGGCATGTCACGTTTTCTCCGGTGGACGAGAGCGAAACTGCCATCCTCCGCTTTTGCTGGCGCGAGCACAAACACGTCTCGGCGGAACGTCTGCTCTCGGGCAAGGGCCTGGAGCTGATCTACCGTGCCTTGAACGACAAGGCAGGCAATCCTCCTGCGGCGCTCGATGCGGCCGAGATCGGCAAGCGTGCCGTCGAGGGCAGCGATGCTGTCTGCGTGCAGACGGTCGAAGCCTTTTGCTCCATGCTGGGCACCGTGGCCGGCAACGTGGCGATGACGCTGGGCGCCGTCGGCGGGATGTATATCGGCGGCGGCATCGTGCCGCGCTTCGGCAAGCTGTTCACCGATTCCGCCTTCCGCGCGCGCTTCGAAGCGAAGGGGCGTTTCGCCAATTACCTGGCGCAGATTCCCACTTATGTCATTACGGCCGAATATCCGGCCTTCCTCGGTGTGTCCGCGATCTTGGCCGAGAAACTGGCCGAGAAGCTGGGCTAAGATTCCGTCAATACCGCATTCCATCGTACCGCCATGTCCAATACCGATAGCCACACCACGCCCTGGTGGCGTCAGGCCGTGATTTACCAGGTCTATCCGCGCAGCTTCCTCGACACCAACGGCGATGGCGTGGGCGATCTGCCCGGCATCACGGCCAAGCTCGACTACATCGCCGCGCTCGGCGTCGACATCGTCTGGATCTCGCCCTTCTTCACCTCGCCGATGAAGGATTTCGGCTATGACGTGGCCGATTACTGCGACGTCGATCCTTTGTTCGGCACGCTGGCCGACTTTGATCGCCTGATCGCACGTGCGCATGAACTCGGCTTGAAGGTCATGATCGACCAGGTGCTGTCGCACACTGCCGAGGCGCATCCCTGGTTTATCGAAAGCCGCAAGAATCGCGACAACCCGAAAGCCGGCTGGTATGTCTGGGCCGATGCCAAGCCTGACGGCACGCCGCCCAACAATTGGCTCTCCGTATTCGGCGGCTCAGCCTGGCAATGGGATGCGCGGCGCCGGCAGTATTACATGCACAATTTTTTGGTCAGCCAGCCGCAGATGAATTTCCATCATCCCGAGGTGCAGCAAGCGCACCTCGACAACGTGCGCTTCTGGCTCGAACGCGGCGTGGACGGGTTCCGCATGGATGCCTGCAACTTCCATTTCCATGACCCCAGCCTGCGGGACAATCCGCCGGCCCTGCAGCGCGACAGCACCACCGTGTCCGATTCCAACCCCTACGGCATGCAAGCCCACGTGTACGACAAGACCCGGCCGGAGAACCTGGCCTTTCTGGTGCGGCTGCGCAAACTGCTCAATGAATACGGTGCGATCGCCATCGGCGAAGTCGGCGCCGACGATTCGCTGGCTGTCATGGCCGATTACACGGCCGGAGCCGACCGCCTGCATCTGGCCTACAGCTTCAACCTGTTGACCGCGGATGGCAGCGCGCGCCATATCCGCGCCCAAGTCGAGCAATTCGAAGCGCGTGTCAAAGGCGGCTGGGCATCCTGGTCGGTGGGCAACCACGACAGCGTGCGCGTCGCGACGCGCTGGAACACGGGCGCTTACGACCCCGCGTTTTCCAAGGTTGTGCTGGCGATGCAGTTGTCGTTGAAGGGGACTCCCTGCCTTTATCAAGGCGACGAACTGGCGTTGACCGAAGCCGAGATTGCCTTCGAGGATTTGCAGGACCCCTACGGCATCACTTTCTGGCCCGAATTCAAGGGCCGCGATGGCTGCCGCACGCCGATGCCATGGGATGGCGCCCAGCCCAATGCGGGCTTTTCCAGCGGAAAACCCTGGCTGCCTGTGCCGCAGGAACACACCGCGCGCGCCGTCGCCGGCCAGGAGTGCGAGGCCGGTTCGACACTGCAATTTGCGCGCCGCTTCATGGCCTGGCGCAAGCAATCGGCGCATCTTCTCGGCGGCGACATCGCCTTTTTCGACGCGCCCGAGCCCGCGCTGGCGTTTAAGCGCGAGTTGCCCGGGCAAGGCAGCGTGCTTGCCGTCTTCAACCTGGGCTCCCAAGCCCTGCAATTCGACTGGCCCGAGGCTGCCCGCGCCACCGACTTCGAGGGGCATGGCCTGCCCGGCGCGCAGCAACATGGAACGGTCACGCTCGCGCCTTACGGCGCCTGGTTCGGCAACCTCACCTGAAGGCGGATTGAAAGGCCGACAAGCTTGGTCTACACTTGCACAAGTTTAACCACCAACCAGGGAGCCCAACGATGAAACCGTCCAGTCTGATCTTCGGCGCCATGCTCGCCGGCGTATTGCCCGCGCTGTCCCATGCCCAATCGGCTAGCGCGAGTGCCAGTGCTGCCGCCAAGAGCGAGGCCCCGGCGCCCGCTGCTCATGCCACTTGCGATGAAATGAAGCAAAGGATTGCCTCGCAAATCGAAGGCCACGGCGTCAAGCAATATACGCTGGAAATCGCCGACGCGGCCAGCCCCGGTGACGGCAAGGTGGTGGCGCATTGCGGCGGCGGGAAGAAGGTGCTGGTCTATAACAAGGGCGGTGCGGCCAAGGCCGATGCCAAACCGGATGCAGGTAAGTAAGGAAAATCCGCGGAGCAAAAAGGCCGGCAATACATACCGGCCTTTTTGCTTTGGCGCCCTTGATTGACGGTCAATCCTTTGCCAGCGCTCCGCACTTCGGCGCATCGGGAAACGCGACGTCGAACAAGCGGTCGTCGATCCAGTGCAGCTTGACTTTGAGCTTTCTGCCTGCGCCGAGTTCATCCACGGCCAGGCACAAGCCCCTGGCGCAATGCGCGACGCCCGAACCCGCTTCGGTCTGTTGCATGGCAACGCTGCGCTTCAAATCGGCGCTGGCCCAGTCGATCAACTCGAGACGTTCTCCGGCGATCACCATGCCCTTGCCGTCGGAAGCGCAGCTCGCTGCGCCAAATTGCGGGAAATACACGGCCGAGCGGTTCAAAGGCAGCCAGTCGCCGACCAGGCCTGTGGGCTGGTGCTGCACGCGGTAAAAGATCGGATTGACGATGGAAGGCAGTTGCGCGCCTGTGAAGTTGAGCGGTTCGCGTGTGCGCAATTCATTGTGTGCCAAGTCGGACATCAAGGGCGCCGAGATCGGCGTCTGTTCGGTGTGCGGGTCGTCGGCGAATTTCAATTGCAAGACGTAGGCACCGCGGCTCAGGCGATAGCCG
>DASVYZ010000082.1:0-6210 GCA_036391935.1 Burkholderiaceae bacterium
CCGCCATCCTGGCCGGCAACGGCAACCGCGTGATCGTCGAAGGGCATACCGATAACGTCCCGATCCAGACCGTGCAGTTTCCCTCGAATTGGGAGTTGTCGGCCGCGCGCGCGGCAGCTATCGTGCGCGCCCTGCAGGAGCGCGGCATCGCAGCCGAGCGGCTCGAAGCTTCCGGCATGGCCGATACCAAGCCGCGCAGCAGCAACCTGACGCCGCAAGGGCGTAGCGAGAATCGCCGTGTCAGCCTGCTGGTATTGAAAGACTAGCGGAAGAAAGGCGAAGCCGTCTCTTCCATCCACAGCGTTGCCGCCAGCCGCACCATCTCGTTGAGCGAACCGCGCTCGTCGAAAGTCTGGCGTAGCCACACGGCGTCGTTGATTCTTTCGTAGGCCATGCGCGAGAGGCGGCGCAGCACGAACAGGTCGATCTCGTTCTGGGCGAAACGCTGCAGATCCTGCAGCCGTTCCAGCAGGTCGAGCTGGATCGGCATGCGCGCGGCGCGCCGGTGCCCGTCCTGCGCCGGCGGCAGGGCCAGCGCGCCATGCAGGCCGTAGCGGCTGGCCTCGAAACGGTTGTACTGGTAAAGCATGTAGTAATTTTCGTCGATCTCGATCGGCCGCTCCGTCAGCAGCCAGCGCGCCAGCAATTGCGCATAGCCGGCCAGCATGGCGGCATGCTCCAGCGTCAGCGGCGTATCGCAGACGCGGATTTCCACCGTGCCGTATTCCGGCTTGGGGCGGATGTCCCAATAGAAGTCCTTCATGCTGGCGATGATTTCGGCATGCTTCAATTCGTCGTAGTAGACCTCGAAATCGCTCCAGCGCTGCAGCACCGGCATGGTGCCGGCCATGGGGAAGGCCGAGACCACGTTGCTGCGCGCCGAGTCGAACGCGGTGTCGATGCCCTGGTAGTAGGGCGAGGCGGCCGAGAGCGCGATGAAATGCGGCACGAAGCGCGCCAGGCCGTGCGTGAGGTAGACCGCGTCGTCGCCGCTCTCCACGCCGATATGGATGTGCTGGCCGAACACGGTGAAGGTTTTGGCCAGGTAGCCGTAGCGGTCTTGCAGGAAATGAAAGCGCTGATGCGGGGTGATGCGTTGTTCGCTCCATTTCTGGAACGGGTGCGAACCGCCGCCGGCGACATCGATGTTCAAGCGTCTCGCGCCGGTCACGATGGCATCGCGCAGGGCTTTCAGTTCCTCGATCAGGGTATCGGCCGAGCGATGGATCGAGGAATTGAGTTCGATCATGCCCTGGGTGATTTCGAGCTTGATCTGTTCTTTCAGCGCGGGCGGTTCGATGCCGGCCAGGAGGTCGAGCGCATCGGTGGCAAGGTTGTAATTGCGCCGGTTGAGCAATTGAAGCTCCAGCTCCACGCCCATGGTGAAGGCCTGCGACTTGCCGAAGGGAAGAATGGACATGACGGTATCCTCAGACGTGTCCGGCCTCGCCGGACTTGAGCAACGCAAACTGGGTCGCGATGGGGCCGAGCACTTCGAGCACGAAGAGGCTGCCCACGATGAGCGGCACGAGATCGACCGTGGTGCTCGGGTAAATAGCCGAGATCTGGATCAAGCCGAAGCCCGACTCGGTCAGGGGCAGGCTGCCTATGCTGAACCAGCCCGCCTGCTTCCAGCTCAGCTTGGCCGGGCGCGCGAAAGCGAAACTGGTGCCGCCGATGGCCGCGCCGCGCGCAATGAGCACGATCAGGACCGGCACGATCAGGTTGGGCAGATGGTCGATTTCCATCGTGGCGCCGAAGCTGACGAACATCAGCACCACGAACAATTCGCCGACGATGCCGAATTCGAGCTCCATCAAATCATAGCGATGATCCAGGTTGCGCGACAGGATGGCAAAGGTCAGCATGGTCAACAGCACCGGCAGGTGGAAGGCGTAGGCGGCGCCGAGCGCCAGTGCCAGCATCGCGATCACCAGGACGAATTGCTGCTTGCGCTGCCGGCCCAGCCAGCGTGCCAGGGGCATCAACAGCAGATAGGTCAGGTAGGCGACCAGGAAGGAGCCGCCCACCGAATACGCCGTGTGCGACAGCAGCGTCGCCAGCGGCGTCGATTTTTCCGAAGCCACCAGCGGCAACAGGATGTAGGCAGCCAGCAAGGCCAGGCAATTGTTGAGCGCGCTCATGGCCGCGAGCCGGCGCGTGATGTGCCCCTCGGCGCGCAAGTCGCTCATGACGGCCATGATGATGGCGGGCGAAGTGCCGATGGCGAACACGCCGGTCAGCATCGCGGTGTTGCGTGTCATGCCGTACCATTCGAGCAGGCCCCAGGCGAACAGGAAGGTGAACAGTGCGGAAAAGACGATGGTCAGCAAGAGCCAGCGTTCCCGCAGCAGCCAGCTGATGTCGACGTAGCGCCCCAATTGATAGACCATCAACGCTACGGCGGCGTCGGCGAAGACGCGCATGATGGCCGCCATGTCGCCCGTCAACAGGTGCGCACCGCCCGGACCGAGGAAAAAGCCGATCAGGAGATAGCCCGTGATGCGCGGTATCCAATTGATGCGAGCCACCAGCTGCCCACCGATCAAGCCCAGGATCAGGAGCGCACCGAACAGCAACAGGGCGTTCCAGGTGACTTGCTGGGCGATAAACGGAATGGAAAGATTCCAAGGCATGCACTCTCCCCGTACAAAAAATTGATCTTGTGAAATGGAATTTCCTATTTGAGGTTGGATTTGCAAGACAGTTCCGTGAAACTTTCTTGGAGGCCAATTGGCCTGAGGCATTATTTTTCGGTTGCATCGGGCGATGGCAGGGCCATATCTTGCATTTGAAAAATGATCAGAGGCGCACCGCATGCTTTGATGCAGCCTCGCGCAAGTGCGCAAAGTATGAAAGAATCGCGCTGTTTTTCAATCGAGGAGAGCCAAGCCATGTCATTGCATTGTCATAGCGCCCTGCGCGGCTTTACGTTGACGGCACTTGCCGTCTTGCTGGCTGCCTGCGCTACGCCGAACAAGCTGACCGAAGTTCATCTCGTCGCGCTCAACGATTTCCATGGCAATCTCGAAGCCAGCACGTATCGCTACACCGGCAGCGACAATCGGGAGGAACATACGGTCAAGGCCGGTGGTGTCGATACGCTGGCGGCGGCTTTGCAAGCCTGGCGCAAGGAAGACGGGCAACTGCTGCTGGTGGGCGGCGGCGACCTGGTCGGCGCTTCGCCGCCGCTATCCTCGATCTGGGCCGACGAGCCCAGTATTGAAGCCTTGAACGGCCTCGGCTTGCGTGTTTCTTCGGTCGGCAATCATGAATTCGATCCGGGGCGCGCCGAACTGCTGCGCCAGCAAAACGGCGGCTGTGTCTCGCCGCGGCCGGACAAGGCTTGCCAGTTCGAGAAAGGCTTTGCCGGTGCGCATTTCGCCTATCTGGCAGCCAATGTGCTCGGCAAGCATAGCGGCAAGCCCATCCTGCCGGCATACCGTGTCGAACAGGCGCACGGCGTGAAGATCGCTTTCATCGGCGCCGTGCTCAAGGATACGGCTTTCCTGGTAACGCCCGGCGGCGTGGAAGGGTTGGAGTTTACCGACGAAGCCGATGCCATCAACGGCGTGCTGCCTTCCTTGCGCGCGCAAGGCATCCATGCCTTCGTGGTGTTGGTCCATCAAGGCGGGTTTACCGCCGAGACGCCGGAACAGACCGATTGCCAGCATCTGCAAGGGCCCATCGTCGACCTGGTCCGGCGGCTCGACCCCGAGATCAAGCTGGTGGTCAGCGGCCATACGCATACCGGATACACCTGCCGTGTGGACGGGCGTCTTGTCACGCAGGCCGACATGGGCGGGCATTTGCTGACGCGGATACGGCTGGACGTGGATGCGCAAAGCGACACCGTGCGTGAAGTCGCGGCGAAGAACGTCGTGATGCTGCCGGGCGCCTATCCGGCCGACGAGGCGATGCAGGTGTATCTGGAGCGCGTGCGGCAGCGTGGCGCGGCACAATTGGCCAAGCCGGTGGCGCACCTCGGCGCCGCCAGCGTGACGCGCCTGCCGAACCGCGCAGGCGAAACGGCGCTCGGCGACCTGGTGGCCGACAGCATGCTGGCCGCCACCAGGGGGCAGGGCGCGCAAATCGCCTTCGTCAATTCGGGCAGCTTGCGCGAGGATCTCGAAACCGATGCGAATCGCTTTGTCAGCGAAGGACAGTTGCGTGCCGCACTGCCGTTCGGCAATACGCTGGTGGTGATGAGCCTGAGCGGGGCGCAACTGCGGCAATTGCTCGAGGAGCAGGGACAGGGGGCCGGACACAGCGGCCCGCTGCAGGTGTCGCAAGGGTTGAGTTACCGCTGGAACCAGGACGCACCTTCGGGCAGCCGCGCGTCCGACATCAGGCTCGACGGCGCTGCGCTGGAAGACGGCAAGACTTATCGCGTCACGGTCAATAATTTCATCGCCCAGGGCGGCGACCATTTCCTCATGTTTACCAAGGGCAGCGAGCGGGTCGACAGCGGCATCGCCGACGTGGATGCCGTCAAGCGCTATCTGGCCGATCGCGATGCCAAGGGGCAGCCGGCCGGTGCGGCGGAACCGGCCGCGCGCATCGTGTACAGGCCGTAATGAACGCGGGGAAAAAGGCTGGGACGTGTCTCATCCCGCGAACCGCCCGGCGATAAAAAAGCCGCCGGGGCTGCCGGCGGCTTGCAATTCCTCAACGAAGCGGGTTACAGCTTCGCGGACAGGCTGATGCCGATGATGCGCGGCGGTACGCGGTAAGCCTCGTTGGTCACGCTTTGCACCACAGGGTGTTGGATGATGGTGTCGTTGTTGAACACGTTCTTGACGAACAGCGACAGTTCCCAATCGCCCCAGGTCGCGCCGCCGCTGAGATCGGCGGTGTGGTAGCCGGAGCGGACGTAGTCGGGGTTGCTCGGGTCGAGCGCGCCATAGCTGCTGCCGATCCAGTGCACTTCGGCACGGGCGAAGCCGTAAGTGTCGCTGCCCAGCGAGAAGTTGTAGCGGCCGGAGAGCGAGGCGTTGTACTTCGGCACGCCCGGGATGGTGGCACCGTCCACTGCCCCGGTCACGCCGGCGGCGGCGCCGGCGCTGTCGGACAGTGCGGCGTGCGTGGTGCCGACGTCCAGGCCGAGCAGGACGCTCGAAATCGGCTTGGCCTTGATCGAGATTTCCGCGCCGTAGGTCGTGGCGTTGCCGACGTTGGTGTTGTAGTTGAAGCCGCAGGTCAGGGGAATCTGCTGTTGCAGGCTCTTCCAGTTGACATAGAACAGCGCCGTATCGACCGAGAGGCGGTTGCCGAAGAAGCGCGACTTGTCGCCGACTTCATAGCTCCACAAGCTGTCCGACTTGAAGCCCTGCGGAACCGGGGCGGCCAGACCGCAATAAGCTTGCGGCACCGGGAAGTTGGAGCCGCCGGCGCGGTAGCCTTCGGCGGCCGAGGCATACAGCGTGTCGGTATTGTCGACGTCCCAGGTCAGCGAGAACTTGGGCGTGGTGGCGTTGCCGCTGGTGCTGCTGTTGGTGTGGATGTAGCCGTTGGCGTCGGTCAGGACGTTGACGTCGTAGTACAGGTCGCCGACGCGGTCCAGCGTGTCGGTGGTCTGCAGATAACGCAAGCCCGCGGTGGCGTGCAGGGTCGGCACGAAGTAGTAGTTCAATTCGCCGAACACCGCTTCCTGCTTGTCGTGGTAGTGGCGTTGCGCGAAATAGGAATTGTCGCCCGGGAAGCCGGCCGGAATCGCGCCCGCCAGGACCGTGGGGTCGCTCGGGCTGGCGCCGGCGGCGGCGAAGGCGGCATTGATGCCGAAGATCGGCTCGTTGTCCGTCACGTTGGTGTGCAGGTCCGACACGTAAGCACCGCCCAGCCAGGTGATGGGCGAGACGCTCGGATCATAGGGATGCGACGCCAGCCGCACTTCTTCGGAGAACTGGCGCACCTGGTTGTTCAGGTACACGGCCGAGGGCAGGGCGCCGACCACGGCGGCCAGCGCGGGATTGGAAATCTGTGTGCCGATATAGGGGCTGTTGACCGTGGTGCCGTCCTGCGTGCGGTTGAACTTGCGCTGGAAGTAGCTGGTCACCGAAGTCAGGTCGCCGATGTCCATCGCATAGTTGGCCGTCAGGCTGGGCACCAGCAGCTGGTCGCTGCCCGGTTCGCGCACCAGCTTGCTGGTCTGGTTTTCCGGCAGGTTGATGTAGGAGACGTCGATGTCGCCGGTCGTGACCTGCTGGTAGA
>DASVYZ010000083.1:0-3153 GCA_036391935.1 Burkholderiaceae bacterium
CCGTGGCGATGCGCGACAAGTACGGCGCGAATGAACGCTCGCAGAAGCTCAAGTACCACATCCAGACTTCCGGCCGTTCGTTGCACGCGCAAGAGATCGACTTCAACGACATCCGAACCACGCTGCAGGCGTTGATCGCGATCTACGACAATTGCAACTCGCTGCACACCAACGCCTACGACGAAGCGATCACCACGCCGACCGACGAATCGGTGCGCCGCGCATTGGCCATCCAGCTCATCATCAACCGCGAATGGGGCCTGGCGAAGAACGAGAACCCGAACCAGGGCAGCTTCATCATCGAAGAATTAACCGACCTGGTCGAAGAGGCCGTGCTGCAGGAATTCGAGCGCATCGCCGAGCGCGGCGGCGTGCTGGGCGCCATGGAAACCGGCTACCAGCGCGGCAAGATCCAGGAAGAGTCGATGCTCTACGAACACAAGAAGCACGACGGCAGCCTGCCCATCATCGGCGTCAACACCTTCCGCAACCCCAAGGCGACAGGTACGGTGCAGCAGATCGAACTTGCGCGCTCGACCGAAGACGAAAAGCAGTCGCAACTGACGCGCCTGGTCGACTTCCACAAGCGCCATGCCAAGGAAGCGCCCAAGCTGCTGGCCGACTTGCAGCAAGCCGTGATCCGCGACGAGAACGTGTTTGCCAAGCTGATGGATGCGGTGCGCGTATGTTCGCTGGGGCAGATCAGCGAAGCGCTGTTTGCCGTCGGCGGGCAGTACCGGCGCAATATGTAAGGCTTGAAACCGGGCAGGTGGACGCGCCTGCCCAAACTTTCCCTACTCTTTTTCCGGGGCTTCCGAGCGCTGCGGCGGCAATTCGGGCCTGGGGGTGTCGACGATAATCGTGCGCGTGTCCATCGCCCCGGATTGACGCCGCCGCTGAACCACCTGCGTGGCAACGGCTTTTTGATTTCCTACCGGTTTCGGATGTCGGAGAAAGAACATGTCCGCAGCTCCTGCGTTTGTCGTCCGCCATAGATGCAACTGGAACAGGAATTTTCAAGAGCCGGCGGCGTCGCAAAAGCGAGGTAGGCTGGAACTCGTCCCGGCCTTCTACCTCGCGGCAAGCAGCATCTGTGGGCGCACGCGTTGCGGCATGCTGGGAACCGGCGCAGATTTTACAGCCACGGTATTGGCGCCGCAGGCGCGATAGAACGGCTCCGCGTAGGGATCGGCATCGATGCTGATATGCCGCGCACCGCCTTCGCCTGCGAGCCTGGTAGCATGCTGCAATAATGCGCGTCCGATTCCCTTGCCCATCTGCTCGGGCAAAACCCACATGTGCTCGAGTACCCAGGTTTCGCCGATGGGCAGCAATTGGTAGAAGCCGGCGACGCGGCCGTTGATCTCGGCCAGGAAAACCGGCGTCGCGGCGATGTCATCGCGCGAAATCGCCAGATCCTCACGCCAAGCTTCGATCTGCTCCGCCGTATAAGGCCAATGCGCCTTGGAAGTCCGCGCAAGTGCCGTCAGCGCAGCCGCCTCGCCCTCCCTGGCGCGCCGGATTTCCATGTCAGCGCTTGCGCGCCAGTGTCAAACCGTCGCCGACCGGCAGCATGGAGAGATCGACGCGTTCATCCTTATGCAGCTTGAGATTCAGCTGCTGCAAAGCCACCGTGTCGGCATCGGTCGATGGTCGTGCCACGTCGCCATCCCACAGGACGTTGTCGATGACGATCAACCCGCCCTGGCGCATGAGCTTGAGGCAACGCTCGTAATAGGCATCGTAATTGGTCTTGTCGGCGTCGATGAAGGCGAAGTCGAAGCTGCCTGCCTCGCCGCCCTCAATCAGCTTGTCGAGTGTCTGGACGGCCGGCGCAAGGCGCAGATCGATCTTGTGCGCCACCCCGGCACGGGCCCAGTGCGCACGGCCCAGGGCGGTAAATTCCTCGTTGATGTCGCAGGCAATGACGCGGCCGTCTTCCGGCAAAGCCAGGGCCGTGGCAAGGCTGCTGTAGCCGGTGAAGACGCCGATCTCGAGCGTCTTCTTTGCACCGATCAATTTGACCAGCATGGCCATGAATTGCCCCTGCTCCGGCGCGATCTGCATGCCGGCGCGGGGGTGGCCGCGCGTGGCTTCGCGCAGCGCGGTCAGCACCGGATGCTCGCGCAGCGAGACATCGACCAGGTATTCATAGACTTCGTCGTTTAGGTTGATGCTGCGGTTGCTCATGGTTCTATCCTTGATTAGCCGGCGGCGATCATGTCGAGCGCCAAGGCTTCGGCCACGCGTATGCCGTCTATCGCGGCCGACAGAATGCCGCCGGCATAGCCCGCCCCCTCGCCGGCGGGATACAGGCCGCGCGTGTTGATGCTTTGCAGATCGCCGTCGTTGCGCTTGATGCGGATCGGCGATGATGTGCGCGTTTCCACGCCAGTCAATACCGCGTCGCGCATGGCGAAGCCGCGGATTTGCTTGTCGAATACCGGGAAGGCCTCGCGCATGGCTTCGATCATGTAGTCGGGCAAGGCGGAAGACAGGTCGCCCAGTTGCACACCGGGCTTATAGGACGGTTGCACGCTGCCGAATTCGGAGGAAGGCGTACCCTTGATGAAATCGCCCACCAGCTGGCCCGGCGCATTGTAGTTGCAGCCGCCGAGTTCATAGGCGCGCGATTCCCACTGGCGCTGGAAATCGACGCCTGCCAGCGGGTGGCCGGGATAATCGGCCGGCGTGATGCCAACCACAATGCCGCTGTTGGCATTGCGCTCGTTGCGCGAATACTGGCTCATGCCGTTGGTGACGACGCGGCCCGGTTCGGACGTGGCCGCCACCACTGTGCCGCCGGGGCACATGCAAAAGCTGTAGACAGCGCGGCCGTTCTTCGCATGGTGCACCAGCTTGTAGTCGGCGGCGCCCAGGATGGGGTTGCCGGCATTGGGGCCGAAGCGCGCGCGGTCGATGATCGATTGCGGATGCTCGACGCGAAAACCCATCGAGAAGGGCTTGGCTTCGACGTAGACGCCGCAGTCATGCAGCATCTGGAAAGTATCGCGCGCGCTGTGGCCGATGGCGAGCACCACGTGATCGCTGTCGATCACTTCACCGTCCTGCAGCACTACACCGCGGATGCGGCCGCTTTCAATATTCAGGTTGTCAACCCTGCTCTGGAAGCGGAATTCGCCGCCCAATTCC
>DASVYZ010000084.1:0-4225 GCA_036391935.1 Burkholderiaceae bacterium
GTCGCGGCGCAGACGAACCAGATTAGGGCCTTGATGCCGATGCGGCCGACGGCTTGCGTATCGCCCATCGAGGCGATGCCCGACACCAGGGTGGAAAACACCAATGGCGCGATGATCATCTTGATCATACGCAGGAAAATATCGGTACCCATGCTGAAGTAGGCCGCGAATTCCTTGGCTTGCTGCACGTCCCTGGCATAGGTATTGCACAGGTAGCCGGCGAGAATGCCGGCCAGCATGGCCAAGACGATCTGGCGCGCCAGTTTGTTTGTGTTCATCGTTGTCTTTGTCGTAGTGGTAATCGAAAACGCACAGGCCGCGCCGGGTCCGGCTCGACCGCTCCTTTATGCGCCTGGAGGGCACGATTGGATTCTAGGAGCCGCTTTGGCGGAGCTTGATGAGAAGGGGTCATAATGCTATGCGGATTCGGAATAGCCCTTGGCTTACAGGCGGGGCGTATTCTGGCAAGCTGGCGTCTTGGAAACAGGGGGAACGGATATGTATCTGCGATGGATCAACGACCTGATGGCCTTGGCCGAGACCAGGAATTTCTCGCGCGCCGCCGAACTGCGCCACGTGACGCAATCGGCGCTGTCGCGCCGTATCCGCTCGCTGGAAGACTGGGTCGGCGCCGAATTGATCAACCGCGGCACCTTTCCGCTCGAACTGACGCCGGCGGGAGAGTTGTTCTGCGAACGCGGCGCGGCGGCGCTGAAGGACTTGCTGGAGGTGCGTGCGGAAATCCGCCAGGATACGCGCATGCCCGGCCGCGCCATCCAGATCCGCGCGGCGCACACGCTGTCGATGACCTTCCTGCCCAAATGGATCAAGGAAATCCGCCGGGGGCGTACCCAATTCAATGCTCGCGTGGTGGCGGAAAACGTGCTTGATGCGGTGACGGCGCTATCCGAAGGCAGTTGCGAGCTGATGTTCTGCTATCACCACGCGAGCGCGCCGATCCTGCTCGATGCGCAGAAATTCGATTGCTTGAGCTGGGGCTGCGACAAGCTCATCCCGGTGTCGGCGGCCAGCAGCGCGGGCCGGCCCTTGTTCCGCCTGCCAGGCCGCGCGAATTCGCCGGTGCCTTATCTTGCCTATACGGGAACGAGCTTTCTCGGCCGCGTCGTGGAGGTGATACTGCGCCAAGCCGGTACGCCTGCGGAGCTTGAAGTGTGCTATGAAGCCGACATGGCGATGCTGCTCATGAACATGGCCAGGGAAGGGTATGGCGTGGCCTGGGTGCCGGAGAGTGCGGCACAGGTCCTGCTTGAGGACAAGACACTGGCGCGCGCCGGCGGACCGGAATGGAGCGTACAGCTCGAAATCCGTTCCTACCGTTCGCTAAAAAGCGGCAATCCGGCCTTGGAGGAGTTGTGGGCGGATATGAAGAAGACCGGCACCCAGGTAGGGGCAGGACGGTCTTGATCATCAATTGAAAACCAGTATTTCCTCCCGATCTTGCGAAAGGCTTATCCGTTGCGGAACAGGAAGCTATAGGCATTGAGCGCCGGCACGCCGCCAAGATGGGCATACAGCACGCGCGAGCCTTCGGGGAATTCGCCGCGCCGTACCATGTCTATCATGCCGTGCATGGATTTGCCTTCGTACACCGGATCGGTCAGCATGCCTTCCTGCCTGGCGCACAGCCGTATCGCTTCCAGCGTGCCTTCGTTCGGCAAGCCGTATTCCGGGCCGCCGTAGCGCACATCGAGCACCACGTCCTCGTCGGTGATATCGCGCCCCAAATCCACCAGTTGCGCAGTGTGTTGCGCAATGCGCTTGATTTGCGCCCTGGTCTGCTCCGGTTTGGCCGAGGCGTCGATGCCGATCACGCGCCTGGCGCGCCCGTCGGCGGCAAAGCCCACCACCATGCCGGCCTGCGTGCTGCCCGTTACCGAGCAGACCACGATGTAATCGAATTGGAAGCCGAGTTCCGCTTCCTGCTGCCGCACTTCTTCGGCAAACCCGACAAAGCCCAAACCGCCATAGGGGTGCTCGGAGCAGCCCGCCGGGATGGGGAAAGGCTTGCCGCCGGATTGGCGCACGTCTTCCATGGCTTGTTCCCAGCTTGGCCGGATGCCGATATCGAAGCCCGCCGCGTCCAGCGTGACGCTCGCCCCCATGATGCGCGACATTTCGATATTGCCGACGCGGTCGTACACCGCGTCGGAATAATTCACCCAATTTTCCTGCACCAGCACACACTTCATGCCGAGATGCGCGGCAACGGCGGCAACCTGGCGCGTCTGGTTCGATTGGATGCCGCCGATCGACACCAGCGTGTCGTAGCCGCCGGCAATGGCTTCCGGAACCAGGTATTCGAGTTTGCGCGTCTTGTTGCCGCCGAAGGCCAGCCCGCTGTTGCAGTCTTCGCGCTTGGCGTAAAGTTGCACTTTCCCGCCCAGGTGCGCGCTCAGGCGCTTCAAGGGATGGATGGGCGTCGGGCCGAAGGTCAGCGGGTAGCGGGGGAAACGCTGCAGATTCATGTCGTGGCTCCTGATGGTAGATGAGGCCCGCCACGGACGCCGCGCCAGGCACGCATGGTCGAACCAAGGCGGTGTCGATTGCGTGAAAAAATTGTACTAAAATCGAGGCGAAACGTTATTGCAAAATTAGCCTGATTATTCAGAGATTTATGATAGGCGTTTTCAAATATCGTATTTAAATTACTGAAATTTTGGAATTGGAGAAATTTAATTGCGTGACAAATCCAGCGCGAAAACCTTGATCGACGCCAGACTGGACCGAACCGACAAGGCGATACTGCGCGCGCTGCAGCGCGACGCATCCATTTCCAACGTGGCGCTGGCCGCCAAGGTCAATTTGAGTGCGCCGGCCTGCTTGCGCCGCGTCGAACGCTTGAAGCAGGAAGGGTTGATTTCAGGCGTTGTCGCGCTGTTGAATCCCAAGGCGATCGAGGCGGGGATGCTTGTGATGATCGGCGTCGTGCTGGATCGCTCGACGCCCGAATCGTTCGCCGCTTTCGAGAAAGCGGCGATCAAGATTCCCGGCTGCATGGAGTGCCATGTCGTGACCGGAGAATTCGACTATTTCATGCTGCTGCGCACGAAAGACAGCGACAGCTATAACCGGCTGCACGCGGAAAAGCTGCTCTATCTGCCCGGGGTACGGCAGATACGTTCATTCGTCGTGCTCAAGCAGGTATTGTCGACGACGGCACTGCCGTTGTGACCGGGGCGGCCCGCTCAATTGCGGGCGATCCCAATACGGCCCGGCCGCGAAAGTCTATTGCCCTTCCCTGTGAGCTGATCCGGTTTCCCGTGAGCTTCACGGCTTGTCAGAGCGATGCATGCGCCTCGATTCCTATCATGCGCGGCGCGGAAACGATCGCATATGGCGTGCCCAGCGTGTTGGTCGTGGTGTTGCCGATGCTTTCGACGTACCGTTTGTTGAACATGTTGCGCGCATAGATTGCCAAGCCCCATTTGCGGTCGTCCCGTTCCCAGCCTATGCGTCCATCCGTATGTTGCTGGGCGACGCCCACGGAAAAGCTCGGCGTGCTCAGGCAGGTGCCTTGCAGCGGATCGGCGTTGCAGCGCCGGGCGCCGGTGTAGGCATGGTTCAGACTGAAGTTCACGCCTCCCCCGGCTATGCCATGCAGCGTATAGTCGAGGCCGGCTGCGGCGGACCAGAACGGCGTTCCTACCGGTTGATTGTTCAGGTCGACGCCCTCCGGCGTGGTGTAGTTCTTGTAGATCTGATCGATGTATTCCGAGCTGAAAAACAAGCGCAGGTCGTGCGTGGGCTGCCAGCGTGCGTCGACGTCCATGCCGTGCGCGGTCTGGTCGCTGCTGGTGACCTGGTAAGTCGGGATTGCCGAACCATTGGCGACCAGGCTCAAGGCTTGCAGGTTCGAGAATTTGTAGGCGAACAGCGAGGCATTGATTAGCAGATGTTGTTCGCGGAAGTAGCTTTTCATTCCCGCTTCGTAGCTGATGATGGTTTCCGGCTCGTACACGCCGGCCACCGATTCCGCGTTGAAGCCGCCGGATTGATAACCCTTGGTGACCGAGCCGTAGAGCATGACGGCGGGTGTCAACTTGTAGTCGAGCACGAGGCGCGGGCTGACGTTGGTCCAGCTGTTGCTCATCGTCACGGGCGATGCGCTCGCCGCGGCGTTGTTGAATTCGACGTTTTGCGTCAGCAAGGCTTGCGCCATGTCCGCCTGTTGTTGGGTCATGGCGCCGGCCTGCACCAGGCCGGG
>DASVYZ010000085.1:0-1799 GCA_036391935.1 Burkholderiaceae bacterium
ACAGCAGTTGAAGGACCGCGTGCTGAGCTGGCTGCAGCAGCGCGCCAGGGCCATCTTTGCCGAACGCCTGCCTCTATACGCCGAAAAGCTCGGCGTACGCTACCGCTCGTTTGCCCTGTCGTCCGCCACGACGCAATGGGGTTCCTGTACCGCCGAGGGCAAGATACGGCTGAACTGGCGGCTGATCCACTTTTCGCTGCCCTTGATCGACTACGTGATTGCGCACGAGCTGTCGCACCTGCGCGAGATGAATCACAGCCCTGCCTTCTGGGCCACGGTGCAGTCGGTATTCCCGGAATTCCAGGAAGCGCGCAAAGCCCTGCGCGCGCATGCCCCCGATTCGCTGCCCGAGTTTTAGGGACACCGCCGGGCCCCGCCCCGGCCTGCAATTCTCCAAGACTACGTCCTGCTTTCCAGCCAGCGCGAACGATCCTTCAAGGGCGAAGCGCCAAACAACCGGCCATACTCGCGCGAAAACTGCGAAGCGCTTTCATAGCCCACCTTGTGCGCCGCTTGCGCCACGTCGATATCACCCACCAGGATCAGGCGGCGCGCTTCCTGCAGGCGCAACTGCTTCTGGTATTGCAAGGGGCTCATGGCCGTGATGCTCTTGAAATGCTGGTGGAACGAAGACACGCTCATATGCACGCCGCTGGCCAAATCCTGGACGCGCAAGGGCTCGTCGAAATGCTGGCGCAACGCGGTGATGGCACGGGCGATGCGATGCGTATGGCTATCCTTCAAGGCCAGCTGGCGCAGCCGCGTGCCCTGGCCGTTCATCAGCAAGCGATAAAAGAGTTCGCGCTTGATCATGGGCGCGAGGATGGGGATGTCGCGCGGCGTCTCCAGCAGGCGCAACAGGCGCAGCGCGGAATCGAACAGGCTGGGGAACAGGCGGTTGACGTACAGCCCGCGCGAATCGACCAGCGAGAGCGGCGTGGGCAGGTTTTCGTCGAGGATCAATTCGCCGAGCATGGCGAGGTCGAGGTCGAGCCGCATGCCGAGATAAGGGCGCGTCGGGCTGGCTGTGATCACTTCCGCCAGCACCGGCAGATCGACCGACGTCACCAGGTAGTGCAAGGGATCGTAGCGGTATTCCTGGCCGCCGAACCAGAGCCGCTTCTCGCCCTGGGCAATGATGGCGAACGAGGGAACCTGGATGCCGTGACGCGGCGCCGTGGCGCGCTGGATACGATGTATGTTCAGGCCGGGAATGGCAGTAGACGCAGTGCCTTCGAGCTCCGGCCCCGTTAAACGGTCGAGCAATAGCGCCAGTTCGCTGCGTTCGTCTTCCGCAAAGCCGGCGTGCAAGGGTGAATTCGCTATGTCGTTCATGGTGCAATCAGCAGATGGTGCAATTGGGCGACGGCTTCCATTTTCTCAGAGGCAATCGCCGGCCGTTGGAGCTTTAGGCAAGAAACCGCGAGGATCGCATCACATGCGCGGCCGCAATCAAGAGCATACTGCCAGCCAGACTTCGCTGCACGCGCCTTCTCGATTCTTACGGCAGCCAATCCGGAAACTTCGTGAAAACAGATGATCGACCGTGCTCTTGCCACCTCCCTCACCCCCAGCCCCTCTCCCGCCTGCGGGCGAGGGGAGCGTAGTGTCCTAAATGGTTGATAACCATTTAGGAAAAAATTAATAGGAGCTACACCATGCGTTACAAGAAATTCGGCAATACCGGCTTGTTCGTTTCCGAACTCTGCCTGGGCACGATGACCTTCGGCGGCCAAGGCGAATTGTGGAGCAAGATCGGCGACCTGCAGCAGGAAGAGTCGAACAAGCTCATCGCCCGC
>DASVYZ010000086.1:0-2162 GCA_036391935.1 Burkholderiaceae bacterium
GTATCCAGCCGCTTGCCATCGCCGCACCCGCCGAAGCGACGGGTTAAAATACGCCATCCCCATTCAAACGCGAATCATGAACGAACACATCCGGATCGACGTCGCCGGCCACTGCGGCATCATTACCCTCGACCGCCCCAAGGCCTTGAACTCGCTATCGCTGGCGATGATACGCAAGCTGACACAAACGCTCTCCGCCTGGCGCGACGATGCCGCGATCAAGGCCGTACTCATCAAGAGCAGCAGCGAGAAAGCCTTTTGCGCCGGCGGCGACATCCGTTTCTTTTACGAAGCCGGACGTGCCTCGCCTGCCGGCGGCAGCGCCTTGCTGGAAGATTTTTTCACCGAGGAATACGCGCTCAACCATATCATCCATTACTACCCCAAGCCCTATATCGCCGTCATGGATGGCGTGGTCATGGGTGGCGGCATGGGTATCGCGCAAAGCGGCGCAACGAATCAATTGCGCATCGTCACCGAGCGCACCAAGATGGCCATGCCTGAAGTGAATATCGGCTTGTTCCCCGATGTAGGCGGCAGTTATTTCCTGCCGCGCACGCCAGGCAAGATCGGCATGTACCTCGGCATCACGGGCGAGACGATCAATGCCGCCGACGCGCTCTACGCCGGCCTGGCCGACGTTTATCTGCCTGGCGCGCAAGTGGCGCAAGTGGCCGACGTGGTCGCCAAGGCGGGCGATCCGCGTGCCGCGATCCGCGAATTCGCGGCTCCCTTTCAAGCGGAACTTGCTGCCCTCTCCGGCACGCTGGAGGCGCAACGCGGCTTCATCGACCGTCATTTCGCGCATGATTCCGTAGCCGATATCCTCGCCTCCATCGCCGCCGACACCGATCCATTCGCAGTCAAGACCGCCGCCATCCTGGCCAAGCGCTCCCCTTTGATGATGTGCGTGACCTTTACGCTTTTGAAGTGCGGCGCCGAACTGGAAGTGGCCGATTGCCTGCGGCTGGAACGCGCCCTGGTGCGGCGCGCGTTCGAGGGGCGGGAAATCCTCGAAGGCGTGCGGGCGCTGGTGATCGACAAGGACAATGCGCCGCAATGGAATCCGCCGCGCATCGAAGACGTCACGGCCGAGATGGTGGCGCGTTACTTCGAATCGCCGTGGCCGGCGTATGCGCATCCTTTGCGCTCGCTGAATTAAATTCTCCGGGCTAGGTTTCGTCTATCGCGAACAGTCTGCGATGCTCGCGCATCGCATAGCGGTCGGTCATGCCGGCAATGTAGTCGGCCACCTTGCGCGCCTGCTTGGCCGCATCGTACGGCATGATCTGATAGTCGGGCGCGAGCAGCTTCGGCTCGCGCATGAAAGCCTCGAACAATTCGCGTACGATGCGGCGCGCCTTGCTCGTCATGCGGTTGACTTGATAGTGCTGATACAGGTTATGCCGCAGGAAGCGCTTCAAGTCATTGGCTTCGGCAGCCATGGCATCGGAAAAACGGATCAAAGGTTGCGCATCGCGCACGTCGGCCATGCTCTGCACGCCGGAATCGCGGATCAGTTGCGCCGAGGTTTCGATCAAATCGACGATGAGCGCATTGATCATGCGCCGTATCGTTTCCAGTATCGCGCGCCGGCCGCTTATGCCCGGGTAGACGCGTTCGACTTCGCGGCGCCGGCGTCCATAGATGTCGATCTCGTCGAGCTGGGTTGTGGTCAACAAGCCTGAGCGCAAGCCGTCATCGACATCGTGGTTGTTGTAGGCGATCTCGTCGGCCAGATTGGCCAGTTGCGCTTCGAGAGAAGGCTGCTTGTGCTCGAGGAAGCGCACGCCGACATCCCCGAGCTTGGCGGCATTGGCTTGCGAACAGTGCTTCAGGATGCCTTCGCGCGTCTCGAACACCAGGTTCAAGCCGTCAAAGGCGCCGTAACGTTCCTCGAGCGTATCAACCACGCGCAAGCTTTGCAGGTTGTGCTCGAACCCGCCGAAATCCTTCATGCAGGCATTGAGCGCTTCCTGGCCGGCATGACCGAAAGGCGTATGGCCAAGGTCGTGCGCCAGCGATATTGCTTCGACCAGGTCTTCATTCAATTGCAGATTGCGTGCGATCGAGCGCGCGATCTGCGCCACTTCGATCGAGTGCGTCAGTCGCGTGCGATAAAAATCGTATTCGCCGGACAGGAACACCTGCGTCTTCGACTG
>DASVYZ010000087.1:0-2016 GCA_036391935.1 Burkholderiaceae bacterium
TTCCTGGATGAGCGCGAAGGGTGAGAGCTTGCCTGCGTGGCCGCCGGCACCGGTCGCGACGGCAATCAGGCCGTTGGCACCCTTGCGGATCGCCGAATTGGCGTGGCGGTTGTTGATCACGTCATGCAGCACGATGCCGCCATAGCTGTGGATCGCATCGAGCATTTCCTTGGGCGGCGCACGCAGGCTGGAAATGATGATGGGTACTTGATGCTTGACGCAGACTTCCACGTCGTGCGCCAGCCGGTCGTTCGATTGGTGCACGATCTGGTTGACCGCGATGGGCCCGACGATGGCATCGGGGTTGGCCGCCTTGTAGGCAGCAAGCTCGGCCTGGATGTCCGTGAGCCAGGTATCGAGCAATTCGGCTGGGCGCGCATTCAAGGCAGGGAAGGAACCGACGATGCCGGCTTTGCACTGGGCCGTGACCAATGCCGGCCCGCTGGCGATGAACAATGGGGAACCGATGACCGGCAGGGAAAGATGTTGCAGAGCTTTAGGCAGGCGGCTTTGGGACATCGTCATCTCACTTACGAATTGATTTTGTTGCAATCAAAGCCAAAAAGCGATTGCGTTTTCGGCCGGCTTAGTTATGATGCTAAATCATGTTTTTAAAAAAAACAATGTTTTTCCATGTCCAAAACCAATAAACCGAAGCTCGTCGATTTCCGCCAGGGGCAAGAAGAACTCCACAAAAGCCTGCGCCAGGGCATGCTTGACGCCGCCACCCGGCTCTTGAGCGAGGAAGGCCCGTCCGCCCTGACTGTGCGGCGCGTGGCCGAAGCTGTCAATTGCTCGACCACCCTGCTGTATTCGCTGTTCGGTGGCAAGGATGGCTTGGCCAACGAGCTTTACCTTGAGGGCTTCGAGCGCCTGAAGCAGGAATTTTCCGCCGACCCTGCCAATGCGACGCTTACTGGCCTGGCGCGCCTGCGCGCCTTGGCACGCGCCTACCACCAATACGCCAAGCACAATCCGAGCTATTACATGGTGATGTTCGGCGATGCCATCGCCGGTTTCGTGCCGCCGCTCGAGTCGCGCAACCGCGCCTGGGAATCGCTGGCGGTAATGATCGAAGCCTTCGACGCCGCCATGGAAGAAGGCAGTTTGCCCAAATCGAATGCGACCGCCGCCGCGCGCCTGCTGTGGGCCGCGATGCATGGCGCCGTCAGCCTGGAATTGAAAGGCTATTACCTGAAAACCGAGCGTGCCGATGAATTGTTCGACGCGGGCGTCAACGCCGTGTTGCGCTCGCTCGAAGTCGGCCCCGCATAAGGAGACAACATGAGTTACCAATGCTTTGAACTGAAGATCGAAAACAAGATCGCCCACCTCGTGCTGAACCGCCCCGCTGCGCTCAATACGATGCAGCCGGTGTTCTGGCGCGAACTGGAGCAGATTGCCGAGGACTTGCAACGCAATGCGCCGGCGCGCGCGCTGGTGATTTCCTCGACCGGCAAGCACTTCACGGCCGGCATGGCGCTCGACGTGTTCAGCGCCAACCAGCTCGACGAGCGCAGCGCTGCCGGGCGCGCCAACATCATGGCCATCGTGGTCGATATCCAGCGCGCTTTCACGGCGCTGGAAAAACTGCGCATGCCGGTAATCGCTGCGATCCACGGCGGCTGCATAGGCGGCGGGGTCGACATGATCAGCGCCTGCGACATCCGGCTCGCCACAGATGACGCATTCTTCAGCATCCAGGAAATCAACATCGGCATGGTGGCCGACGTGGGCACACTGCAGCGCCTGCCCAAATTGATCCCGGAAGGCGTGGTGCACGAGCTGGCCTACACTGGGCGCCGCCTGCCGGCCCAGCGTGCATTAGCCGTCGGCCTGGTCAATCAAGTGTTTGCCACGCAAGAAGCGATGCTGGCCGCCGCGATGCAGATGGCGGCCGAGATCGCGCAAAAACCACCCGTGGCGATCTGGGGCAGCAAGCAGGCGATCCACTACGCGCGCGACCACGGCACCGACGACGCCTTGCAGCAAATGGCCTGGCTGCAATCGGGTATC
>DASVYZ010000088.1:0-14182 GCA_036391935.1 Burkholderiaceae bacterium
GGATTTGGCCGGGGCAGGGACGGCAGCCGCATGCACGCGGCTGTCGACGCGCTCGATCAGCGCCAGTTTCCATTGCAGGCGATAGACTTGCCAGGTGCCCAGGCCGATGAACAGGAGCAGCGCCGCGATCAGCAGCACCAGCAGCGCAAGCGGGTTGCGTTTCGCCGGCGCCCCGATCATGTCGGCTTCGTACGTCGCGGAAATCATTGCTGCATATTCTTCATGTCGTGCATGGCAGGCATGTTTTGCTGCATATTTTCCATGCCATGCTGGCTGTCGCTCGGCCGTACACCTTCGCCGGTCGTATCCATCATGCCCGGCATCATGTTATGGTTCAGGTGGTACATGACCCAGAGCGAGCCCGACAGCACGATGAACAGCAGCGTGCCGGTAAAAATGAAGGCCAGCATGTTCCAGCCGTTTTCCGACCTGGCATTCAGGTGCAGGAAATACACCACGTGCACCACCATCTGCATGGCGGCAAAGACCAGCAACACCACGCCCAGCGTGCTCGATTTGGGAATGACGTTGCCCATGACCAGCCAGAACGGGATCGCTGTCAGGATCACCGACAGGACAAAGCCCAGCAAATAGCTCTTCAGGCTGCCGTGATCGTGGCTGTCGTGATCGTGGCTGTCGTGATCGTCGTGGCCATGATGGCCATGTTCGCTATGTACGTGGTTTGCGCTCATGCCAGCACTCCCATCAGATAAACAAAGGTGAAGACACCGATCCAGATCAGGTCCAGGAAGTGCCAGAACAGCGAGAGGCACATCAGGCGGCGCTTGTTCGCTGCCGTCAAGCCGTGCTTCTTCAGCTGAAACAGCAGGGTCACGAGCCAGACGATGCCGAAGCTCACGTGCAAGCCGTGGGTGCCGACCAGCGCAAAGAACGAAGTCAGGAAGCCGCTGCGTTGCGGGCCCGCGCCCTCGGCGATCAGGTGCACGAACTCGGACACTTCGAAAAAGATGAAACCGGCGCCGAACAGGCCCGTAACGACGAGCCAGGCCATGGTGGCGCCCAGATTCTTCTTGTACATCTCAAGCATGGCGAAGCCATAGGTGATGGACGAGAACAAGAGCAGCGAGGTGTTCAAGCCGACGATGGGCAGCTCGAAGATTTCCGCGCCGGTCGGGCCGCCTGCGTAGTTGCGGCCCAATACGGCATAGGTCGCGAACAGGCAGGCGAAGATCAGGCAGTCGCTCATCAGGTAGAGCCAGAACCCGAGCAGCGTGCCGTTCTCGGGGTGGTGTTCGCGCACGTAATAGTGCGTGCTGGGCATCGCGCCCGCGGGCGCGTTGGGCATCACGCCCGCAGTGGAGGTGGTGAGATCAGACATGGGCGGCAAGCAGTCGAGTGCGTTCACTTTCCGTGCGGACGACGTCGCCCGCCGGGATGTAGTAATCGCGGTTGTAATTGAACGTATGGACGATGGTCGAGGCCAGCAGCGCCACGAAGGCGACCACCACGACCAGCCACATCTGCCAGATCAGGCCGAAGCCGCAAACGGCGGCGCAGGCGGCGATGATGAAGCCGGCAGCGGTGTTCTTCGGCATGTGGATATCGACGAAGCCTTCGGTCGGGCGCTGGTAGCCGTGCGCCTTCATGTCGGCCCAGGTGTCGTTGTCGTGCACCAGCGGCGTGAAAGCGAAGTTGTAGTCCGGCGGCGGCGAGGAGGTCGACCATTCCAGCGTGCGGCCGCCCCAGGGGTCGCCGGTGACGTCCTTCAACTGCTCGCGGCGCATGAAGCTGACGACGAGCTGGATGAGGAAGGACGCGATGCCCAGCGCAACCAGCACGGCACCGAATGCGGCGATCTCGAACCAGATGCGCAGCGAGGGATCGTCGAAGTGCGACAGGCGGCGCGTGACGCCCATCAGACCCAGCACGTACAGCGGCATGAAGGCGAAGTAGAAGCCGATGGTCCAGAACCAGAAGCAGCACTTGCCCCAAAATTCGTCGAGCTTGTAGCCGAAGGCCTTGGGGAACCAGTAATTGATGCCCGCGAACATGCCGAACAGTACGCCGCCGATGATCACGTTATGGAAGTGCGCGATCAGGAACAGGCTATTGTGCAGCACGAAGTCGGCCGGAGGCACGGCCAGCAGCACGCCGGTCATGCCGCCGATGACGAAGGTGACCATGAAGCCCATGGTCCACAGCATCGGCAGCTCGAAGCGGATGCGGCCGCGATACATGGTGAAGAGCCAGTTGAAGATCTTGGCGCCGGTCGGGATCGAGATGATCATCGTGGTGATGCCGAAGAACGAATTGACCGACGCGCCCGAGCCCATGGTGAAGAAGTGGTGCAGCCATACGAGGTAGGACAGGATGGTGATCACGACGGTCGCATACACCATCGAGGTGTAGCCGAACAGGCGCTTGCTGCAGAAGGTCGAGACGACTTCGGAGAAGATGCCGAACGCCGGCAGCACCAGGATATAGACCTCCGGATGGCCCCAGACCCAGATCAGGTTCACGTACATCATGGCGTTGCCGCCGAGATCGTTGGTGAAGAAATTGGTGCCGAACATGCGGTCCAGCGAGAGCATGGCCAGCACAGCCGTCAAGACCGGAAAGGCCGCCACGATCAGCACGTTGGTGCACAGGGCGGTCCAGGTGAAGACGGGCATGCGCATCATCTTCATGCCGGGTGCGCGCATCTTGACGATGGTGACGATCAGGTTCACCCCCGACAATAGCGTTCCCACCCCTGCAATCTGGAGCGACCAGATGTAGTAGTCGACCCCGACGTCGGGGCTGGAGAGGATGCCCGAGAGCGGCGGATAGGCGAGCCAGCCGGTGCGGGCGAATTCGCCGATGAACAGCGACACCATCACCAGGCCGCCGCCGAAGGCGGTCATCCAGAAGGAGAAGTTGTTCAGGAAAGGGAAAGCCACGTCGCGCGCGCCGATCTGCAGCGGCACCACGTAGTTCATCAGGCCCGTGACCAGCGGCATGGCGACGAAGAAGATCATGATCACGCCGTGCGCGGTGAATACCTGGTCGTAATGGTGCGGCGGCAGGAAACCGTGCGAATCGCCGAACGACATCACCTGCTGGGCGCGCATCATCAGTGCGTCGGCAAAGCCGCGCAAGAGCATGATCAAGCCCAGGACGATGTACATGATGCCGATCTTTTTGTGGTCGATACTGGTGATCCAGTTGCGCCAGAACGGGCCCCAGAGGCGGAAGTAGGTCATGGCGCCCAGGACGGCAATGCCGCCCAGTGCAACCATGATGAAGGTCGCCACCAGGATGGGTTCGTGATACGGAATCGCCTCGAGCGAGAGGCGGCCGAATATCAGCTTCATCGGGTCTAGTTGAAGTTGCATCGCTTGTTTCCAGTCAAATATTCGTGTTGCTTATTTTGATCACTCGCGCTCATGGCCGGGCTTGACGTTCACATCCGTCATCATGGTCTGGTCCATGCAGGGCGAGCCGGCGGCTACGCAGCGGTTCAGGATGGCGTGGTACAGGTCTTTGTCGACCGTGGCGAAGCGGCGCACCGGAGCCTTGATGCTGGGATCGGCCAGGTCCTGGTACACCGGACGGTCGAGAGCGCCGCCGCCGGCCTTGGTCGATTGCACCCATTGGTCGAAGCCTTCCTGGCTCACGCCATGGAAGGCGAAGCGCATGTCGGAGAACCCGGCGCCGCTGTAATTGGCGGAAAACCCTTCGTAGTCGCCGGGCTTGTTGATGACGGCCGAGAGCGCGGTTTCCATGCCCGGCATGGCGTAGATCTGGCCGGCCAGCGCAGGGATGTAGAAGGAATTCATGACCGTCGAGGCCGTGATCTTGAAGCGGATCGGCGTATCGACCGGCGCCACCAGTTCATTGACCGTGGCCACGCCCTGGTCGGGGTAGATGAAGAGCCACTTCCAGTCGAGCGCAACGACTTCCACGTTCAAGGGCTTCATGTCGGCCGTCACGGGGTGGCTGGCGTCGATGCGCTCGAGCGGGCGGTACGGGTCGAGCGTGTGGGTGGTAATCCAGGTCAACAGGCCGAGTGCGATGATGATCAACAGCGGCGCGCCCCAGATGATGAGTTCGAGGAGCGTGGAGTGGTCCCACTCGGGGTCGTAGGGCACCGAGGCGTCGGTCTGGCTGTGACGATAGCGCCAGGCGAACCAGAACGTCAGCACGATCACCGGGACGATGATCAGGAGCATCAGCATGGTGGAGACGAAAATCAGGTGGCCTTGTTGTGCCGCAATGTCGCCGGAGGGCTTCATGACGACCGTGTTGCAGCCGGCCAACAAAATAGCAGGGAGGGTGAGCAGTCCGCGACGGGCGAGTGATGTGGCCATGTAGGGAGGTTCCGCTAGCTTCAAATTGTGCTAATGTAACTGCACGGGTCAACCTTGGCGATTGGACGTTTTGTCCCACCCTAAGTGAAATAGCTAAGGGGAACAAAAGTTGACGCCTCGGTTCCTATGTAAAATCAATATTAAAGAGACAAGCATATGAACCATACTCCTAGCCCTTCCGGGGTTTTGCACGCTGGTCAACATCGCTCCAGCGAATCGCCTTATTCAGAAGCCACGGACGGCAAGGTCGCGCCCGGCGAAATCGCAGTCGGGGTGATCATCGGACGAGCCTCGGAGTATTTTGACTTTTTCGTCTATGCCATCGCCTCGGTGCTGGTATTTCCGACAGTATTCTTTCCGTTCGAGCAAAAACTCGAAGGCACACTGTATGCCTTCACCGTCTTCACTTTTGCCTTCCTTGCACGTCCCATCGGGACTGTTGCCTTCATGCAAATTCAGAAACACTTCGGTCGCGAAACCAAGCTGACGGCCGCGCTGTTCATGATGGGCATTTCCACGGCCGGCATCGCTTTCCTGCCGACCTACTCGCACCTGGGTTTTGCTTCGATCGTGCTGCTATCGGTCTTCCGCATCGGCCAGGGTGTCGCGGTGGGCGGTTCCTGGGACGGATTGCCGTCTTTGCTCGCGCTCAATGCGCCGCAAAACAAGCGCGGTTGGTACGCCATGCTGGGACAACTGGGCGCCCCGATCGGTTTCATGATTGCCGGGGGGCTGTTCTCTTTCCTGATTTCGCATCTGGACAGTGCCGACTTTCTCGACTGGGGCTGGCGCTATCCATTTTACGTCGCCTTCGCCATCAACGTTGTTGCGTTGTTCGCCCGCTTGCGCCTGGTTTCGACCGACGGCTATGCTCGTCTCTTGAACGAGCGCGAACTGGAGCCGACCAATACGCTCGACATGGTGCGCACGCAAGGCCGCAACATCATCATCGGCGCCATGGCGGCCCTGGGCAGCTACGCGCTGTTTCACCTGGTTACGGTGTTTCCCTTGTCATGGATCAGCATTTATTCCCCGCGCAGCATGAGCCATTTCCTGCTCATTCAAGTGATCGGCGCGGCGCTGATGGCCGGCGGCGTGATCGTGTCTGGCATCGTCGCCGACCGCTTTGGACGACGCACCACGCTGGGTAGCCTGGCGGCGCTGATTGCGCTGTTTTCCGCTTCGGTGCCGAGCCTGATGGGCGGCGGCGAGGCCGGCGAAAACACGTTCATCATCGCCGGCTTCATCCTGCTCGGCCTGTCTTACGGCCAGGCTGCCGGCGCGGTGACGGCGAACTTCACGGCGCAATACCGTTATACCGGCGCGGCCTTGACCTCGGATATTTCGTGGCTGGTCGGTGCGGCATTTGCCCCGCTCGTCGCGCTGGGCTTGTCGGCGCACTTCGGGCTGGCCTACGTGAGCCTGTATCTGCTCTCCGGTGCAGTCAGCTCGCTGGCTGCCTTGAGCTTGAACCGCGCTCTCGAAATCAAGGACTAATAGCGAAAAAGCCCGAGGGGGCAACCCCGAACTGGCGCTTGAACATGGTGGCGAAAGCCCCCGGGCTGGCGTAGCCCATGTTCAAGGCCACATCGACCACCTTGCTTCCCGCGCCCAGCTGTTCCAGCGCGGCCAGCAATCTTGCCTGTTGACGCCACTGGCCGAAACTCATCCCGGTTTCCTTGTCGAACAATCGCTGTATCGTCTTCACGTCGATGTTCAGTCGCACGGCCCAGTCTGCCAGCGTGGAAGCATCGTCCGGCCGTGTGGCGAGCGTTGCGCAGATACGCAGCAAGCGCGGATCGTTCGGTTGCGGCAAATGGAGGGGCAGGCCGGGCAATAGATTGACTTCATCGAGCAGCAGGCGCATCAAGCGCCCGTCGCGGGTGTCGTCCGCGTAAGGCTGTTTGACGTGGATCGCTTCCAGGATCAACTCGCGCAGCAGCGGTGAAATACCCACCGCCTTGCATTCGGCAGGCAAGCCGGGCAGGGCGTCTTGATGGATGTACAGGGTGCGCATATGCACCTCGCCGATGGCGCGGACCCAATGCTCGGTCTGCGCCGGCATCCAGATGCCGCGTGTGGGCGGTACGATCCATTGCCCCGCATCGGTCGCCACCACCATCACGCCATGCACGGCATGGATCAATTGCGCCGTCGGATGGCGATGGCGCACCGTGACGTAATCCTTGCCATAGTTGACAGCCTTGCCCACGACGGGCGAGGAGGTGCGGTCATAACCGCCGGAGAGCGGGTGCGGGTTGATGTCCATTTTGCGAAAGTTCCTGCCTCTTTGCAGCAAGACAGACATTTATTTTACCTTTATTCTGTCTGCAATCCCAAAAAAG
This sequence comes from Burkholderiaceae bacterium, assembly GCA_036391935.1. Lineage (GTDB taxonomy): Bacteria > Pseudomonadota > Gammaproteobacteria > Burkholderiales > Burkholderiaceae_D > PKWO01. The sequence continues at coordinate 6,656 of DASVYZ010000088.1, forward strand.
GAAGGCAACATGGAAACGAGCATCAAGGCAGCCGACATCGCCAGGCCAATCCCCCCTGCTGTAGCGGCACAGGCAAACTCAAGCAACGACACGTCGTTCAAGGTGCTGGGCGCAATCAGCGTCTCGCATATGCTCAACGACATGATTCAGTCTTTGGTGATGGCAATCTACCCGGTCTTGAAAGGGGAGTTTGCCCTCAGTTTCGCGCAGATCGGTTTGATCACGCTCACCTACCAGGTCACGGCATCGCTGCTGCAGCCCGTGATCGGCATGTATACCGACAAAAAGCCGCAGCCTTATTCGCTGCCGGTCGGCATGGCATTCACGCTCAGCGGCATCCTGCTGCTGGCTATGGCGCCAAACTTTTATATCGTATTGATCGCGGCAGCCCTGGTCGGCACCGGCTCTTCGGTATTCCATCCCGAATCCTCGCGTGTGGCGCGCATGGCGTCGGGCGGCAAGCATGGTCTGGCGCAATCGGTATTCCAGGTCGGCGGCAATCTCGGGACTTCGTTGGGGCCGGTGCTGGCGGCGGCTATCGTCGTGCCGCATGGCCAGCGCGCCGTCGCCTGGTTTGCCCTGGCGGCGCTGACCGCCATTGCGATCCTCTTCCAGGTCAGCAGATGGTATGCGCATCATCATCTCGGGGCGCGCGGCAAGGCTGCGCGCAGGTTGACGCCGGTCAATCTGTCGCGCGGACGCGTTGCCACCTCGGTCGGCATCCTGCTGTTGCTGATTTTCTCGAAGTACTTTTACATGGCCAGCATCGGCAATTACTTCACGTTCTACCTGATCGGCAAGTTCCAGTTGCCTGTGCAAAGCGCCCAGCTTTACCTGTTCGCCTTCCTGTTCGCGGTCGCGGTCGGCACCGTGGTCGGCGGCCCGGTGGGCGACCGCATCGGCCGCAAGTATGTGATCTGGGCTTCCATTCTTGGCGTGGCGCCATTCACGCTGGCGCTGCCTTATGCCAACCTGTTCTGGACCGGCGTGCTGGTCGTTGTAATCGGCCTCATCCTCGCTTCGGCTTTCTCCGCCATCCTGGTCTATGCGCAGGAATTGCTGCCGGGACGTATCGGCATGGTGTCCGGCTTATTCTTCGGTTTCGCTTTCGGCATGGGCGGCATCGGTGCCGCCGTGCTGGGCAATCTGGCCGACCAGACCGGCATTGCCTATGTCTACCAGCTCTGCGCGTACCTGCCTTTGCTCGGTATGGTGGCAGCCTTTTTGCCGAATCTGGAACAACATCGCGGATCAGGATCGGGGGCGTAATCGTTAAATGTAAACCACGGAACTGTGGCTTTTTGTTACAAGTTTCTCTTATGATCATGGGTGCGATGCATTACACTCAATACACTGTTTCTCAGGTGTATTATTGTTTTAAGGCAATTATCGCCCCGTGAGCCATTCGCATTTTTGTTTCGGCTTGCGGCTTTTGACAGAAACGTCGGCACGCGGGCATGAGCGATCCAACCCATTACGATCTCGATGCGGTCCAGCAGGGGGAGTTGCCTCCTTGGAAGGTGCTGTTGCGCAGTGTTGTGGAAAGTGCATCGCCCATCGCGGAGGAAGTCCTGTCCGACGCCGTACTCGGCGAGTCGATCGCCACTGCTGCGGGCAGCTTCGAGTCCCATCACGAAAAACTTGCCGCTCTGCGCCATAAATTCGCCAAGGCCGATGAGCTGTGCATGAATCTGCGCCGCGAAGCGCGCGATTTGATGAGCCAGGGCGGCTATGGCCCGGACTGGAACAGCGACGACATCCAAGCCGTCGACGCCCAACTCGCCATCGCCTTGAAGGAAGCCGCGGCCAATGCATCCGACATCAACAGGATGCGCGCCGAAGCGAGCGCACTCGACAACCAATTGCTCGGCCGCGCGGTCGATGAAATCTCTCTTTGTTCCAGCATCGCCGTGCTGCGCAATATCGAAAAATACCAGTGCGAAGGCGAAGCGTTTTGCGTCGCCTATCTCGCCACCGCCATGGTGCGCGAAAAGAGCGTACGCGACGTGCCGGCTGCAAAGGCTGTCGATGCCCTGGCCGATTGGCTGCAATACGCCGTCGGGATAAAGACGCGCGTGGTGGAGTACGATATCTATGCGCACAGCCGAGTCGCCGCGGGGATAGGGCGCGGCATGGGTATTGCCAACAGCGTGGCGCTGCGTATCGCGCTGATCGAAGCGATGAAAAAAATCCGCTCCCGCTGAATTAGCTCGATTTAACCTGTCAACTCTGACAGGTTTTGAGCAAATCCCATGCTCGTGGGATTGACTAAATTGCCATGCTCGCCGATAGTCAGACGCACCGATAGAAGGCACCCATCAACCGTGCGCAAGAGGAGAGCAGCATGACCCAGACCATCAAGATCATGATCGTCCGCCACGCGGAAAAGCCAGCCGACAGCGGCAAACCTTACGGCGTCGACCCCGATGGCGAGAAGGACGGCGAATCGCTGATCGTTGCCGGCTGGCAGCGCGCGGGCGCGTTGGCGGTCCTGTTTGCCCCGAGCCACGGGGCTTTGCAAAACCCGGCCCTTGCGACGCCGGAATTCCTCTTCGCCTCCGGCGTAGCCAAGCATAGCGAGAGCGAGCGTCCGCGGGAAACCATTACGCCCCTGGCGGCCAAGCTCGGCTTGAGCATCAACACGCAGGCGGCGAAGGGGCAGGAGGGCCAGGTGGCGGCGCTGGCCATGGGATGCGGCGGCTTTGCCTTGATCGCCTGGGAGCATCAGAACATCCACCTGATTGCCAACGCCATCATGGGCAACGACACCAGCGTGCCGCAAACCTGGCCGGGGAACCGTTTCGACGTGGTCTGGATTTTCGACTGGGATCAAGCCAGCAAATCGTATGTGTTCAGCCAAGTGCCGCAGCAATTGCTGGCAGGCGACCTGCCTACCATTATTTCTTGAATGGTTGAAACCATTCAGGACATGGATACGCGGCCGCTCTCTTGGCGCCGCAAGACTTTGCCGACATCACCAATGCGCCCGAAAGCGTGAAGTTTGAATGGTGTCCGCTGACGGCCGAAAATAAAAGATCGTAGGGAGGGGCAACCCGCCAAGGGCTTAAAAAACTTGCGCATCAGCGGTGGGTTGCACCGGGCAGTGCCCCCACCCATCCTGCAATCATTGCACGCTGCCTATTTCAAGACCCAGGTGTAGCGCACCGCTTCCCAATTCTGGGAGGCGGGAGCATTCTTAAATACGCACTGCTTCAAAGAGCGCACCGAAGCCGCATCCAGATCGGGCCATCCGCTCGATTCCACCAGCTTGACGGCGGTAACCTTGCCCTTGGCATCGACCTGGAAGGCGAGCCGCACGTCGCCGCTTTCCTCCGAGGTTTCCCAGTCGTGCCGGTAAGCAGGGACGTGGCAGTCGTTGGTATTGATCTGCGGCGCCTCGCCGGCGCTGGCTCCGGTAGTGGCGGCCATCATGAAAAGTCCCAGTGCGGCGATCAGGTATGTGCGGGTATTCATCGTATCCTCCCAAGTGGTCAACTGGCTCCAGATGTCAGAGCGACGAATTCACTTTACCGAAAGCTTTTCATAAATTGAAATTGAAAGTAGGCATACCCTCCATTCGCAGCGTGAATGAGAGGCTGCCGCGGCGCAACGCGGTATAATGTCCGCTTCCCAAGAAACCGCAATGCCAGCCCCCACGAAGCCGCGCATTGCCCACTCTCTCTTCACGCCATGTTGATCCTGCCGGGCTCCAACGCTCTGTCCGCTTTCCGTACTCAAGGTTTATTGTCTCAATTGCAAGCGCTCGATAAGGCCATCGTTGGCGTTACCGGGCGCTTCCTGCATTTCGTCGATGCCTCCGCGCCGCTGACCGAGCTCGACCACAACCGCCTGAACGCGATGCTGACCTATGGCGAACCGTTTTCGGTGCAAGAGCTGGGCGACGAATTCGTCGTGATTCCGCGCTTCGGCACGATCTCTCCCTGGGCCAGCAAGGCCACCGATATCGCGCACAACTGCGGCATGGCGCACATCCACCGCATCGAGCGCGGCGTGTCCTATCGCGTACAAGTCAAGAGCGGCCTGCTGGGGGGCGCCAAGAGCCTCAAGCCCGAGATCGCGCAGCAAGTGGCAGCCTGCCTGCACGACCGCATGACCGAGACCGTGCTCTCCAGCGCCGACGAGGCCGCCGGCCTGTTCCGCGAACTCGACGCCAAGCCGCTGGCCTTCGTCGACGTCATGGCGCATGGCAAGGGCGCCCTGGTGCAAGCCAATACCGAACTGGGCCTGGCCTTGTCCGACGACGAAATCGATTACCTCGTCAACGCCTTCACCCAAGCCAGGCGCAACCCGACCGACGTCGAGCTGATGATGTTCGCACAAGCCAACAGCGAACATTGCCGACACAAGATCTTCAATGCCGACTGGACCATCGACGGCGAAAAGCAGGACAAGTCGCTGTTCGGCATGATCAAGAACACGCATCAGCTCCAACCCAAGGGCACGGTGGTGGCATACAGCGACAATTCCTCGATCATCGAAGGTGCGACCGTTTCGCGCTTCTATGCGCGCGGAGCGGCTGAGGGCAACGTCTACGCCGGCTCGGACGAGCTGACCCACATCCTGATGAAGGTCGAGACGCACAACCACCCCACCGCGATCTCGCCTTTCCCCGGTGCTTCCACCGGCGCGGGCGGTGAAATCCGCGACGAAGGCGCAACCGGCCGCGGCGCCAAGCCCAAGGCCAGCCTGACCGGCTTTTCGGTCTCGAACCTGTATTTGCCCGGCGCGCAGCAGCCCTGGGAAAACGATGCGGACGTGGCCGGACAAGCCGACAGTACCAGGGTCTATGGCAAGCCGGACCGCATCGCTTCGGCCCTGCAGATCATGATCGAGGGACCGATCGGCGGCGCCGCCTTCAACAACGAATTCGGACGTCCGAACCTGGCCGGTTATTTCCGCACCTATGAGCAAAAGGTCGGCGACACGGTGCTGGGCTATCACAAGCCCATCATGATCGCCGGCGGCATCGGCAATATTTCGGCCAAGCATACGAAAAAGCACGACCTGCCGGTGGGCAGCCTGTTGATTCAGCTCGGCGGCCCCGGCATGCGCATCGGCATGGGCGGCGGTGCGGCATCCTCGATGGCGACCGGCACCAACACGGCCGACCTCGATTTCGATTCGGTTCAGCGCGGCAATCCGGAAATCGAACGGCGCGCGCAGGAAGTCATCAATGCCTGCTGGGCCATGGGCGACGATAACATCATCCTGTCGATCCATGACGTGGGCGCAGGCGGCTTGTCCAATGCCTTCCCCGAAATTACCAATGACGCCAAGCGCGGCGCGCTGTTCGATTTGCGCAAGGTGCCGCTTGAAGAGAGCGGCCTGGCACCCAAGGAAATCTGGAGCAACGAATCGCAAGAACGCTACGTGCTCGCGATCGAGCCGGAGAACCTCGAGCAGTTCCGCTACCTGTGCGAACGCGAACGCTGCCCCTTCGCCGTGGTCGGCACCGCGACTGAAGCGCGCCAGTTGCGCGTGGTGGACCCGCAGCACGACAACTACCCGGTGGACATGCCGATGGAAGTCCTGCTCGGCAAGCCGCCCAAGATGCATCGCGACGTCAAACGCATCAAGCGCGACCTGCCTGCTGTCGACTTGACCGGCATGGATTTGACGGATGTGGCCCAACGCGTATTGAAGCTGCCCACGGTCGGCGACAAATCCTTCCTCATCACCATTGGCGACCGCACCGTGGGCGCGACCAGCGTGCGCGACCAGATGGTGGGGCCGTGGCAAGTGCCGGTAGCCGATTGCGCCGTCACCGCCATGAGTTTCGAAGGCTACCTCGGCGAGGCGATGGCCATGGGCGAACGCACGCCGCTGGCCGTGATCGATGCGCCCGCTTCGGGCCGCATGGCCGTCGGCGAAGCCTTGACCAACATCGCTGCCGCCGCAATTGCCGATATTTCCGACATCAAGCTTTCCGCCAACTGGATGGCCGCTTGCGGCCAGCCGGGGCAGGATGCCGCGCTGTTCGACACAGTCAAGGCGGTGGGCATGGAGCTGTGCCCTGCGCTCGGCATCAGCATCCCTGTCGGCAAGGATTCGCTTTCCATGCGCACAACCTGGAAGGAGGGCGACGAGGCCAAGTCGGTCACAGCGCCGGTGTCGCTGATCGTGTCTTCGTTTTCGCCGGTCTACGATATCCGCAAGTCGCTGACGCCGCAATTGCGTACCGATGCCGGCGATACCGTACTGATCGCCATCGACCTGGGACGCGGCAAGAACCGCATGGGCGGCTCGGCCTTGACGCAGGTGATGCAGCAGATCGGCAATGAAACACCCGACGTCGATTCGGCGCAAGATTTGAAGGGTTTCTTCAATGCGATCCAGCAGTTGAATAAAGAAGGGAAGCTGCTGGCTTACCATGATCGCTCCGACGGCGGCCTGTTTGCCACGCTGTGCGAAATGGCGTTTGCCGCGCATACGGGCTTGTCGCTCAACGTCGACATCCTGACGCTCGAGGGTGAACACGCATCGGACCATGGCGATTCGAAAAACTGGGCCTCTCAGGTGGCCGAGCGCCGCAACGAGATGACGCTGCGCGCGCTGTTCAACGAAGAACTCGGTGCCGTGATCCAGGTTCCCGCGGCACAAAAGAGCGAGGCGATGGACGTGCTGCGCGCCCACAACCTGGGCGCGTGCAGCCACATCATCGGCAAGCCGAACGACCGCGACGTGATCGAGATCGCGCGCGATGCCAAGACCGTGTTCAGCCAGAAGCGCGTCGATCTCCAGCGCCTCTGGAGCGAAACCAGCTGGCGCATCGCGCGTCTGCGCGACAATCCGGCTTGCGCCGATTCGGAATACGACCGCATCCTCGATGCGCAAGAACCGCCTATGTCGCCCAAGCTCACTTATGATGCGCAGGAAGACATCGCCGCACCGTTCATCAACGCCGGCGCCCGCCCCAAGGTTGCCATCCTGCGCGAGCAGGGCGTCAATTCGCACGTCGAAACGGCTTACGTCATGCACAAGTCCGGCTTTACGGCCGTCGACGTGCACATGAGCGATTTGATCGCCGGCCGGGCGCGCCTGGCCGACTTCAAGGGCGCCATCGCCGTGGGAGGTTTCTCCTATGGCGACGTGCTCGGCGCCGGCGAAGGCTGGGCCAAGACCATCCTGTTCAATTCGCAGCTGGCAGAGCAGTTCTCGCTGTTCTTCAACCGCCCCGATACCTTTGCGCTCGGTATCTGCAACGGCTGCCAGATGATGAGCAATCTCAAGTCCATCATCCCCGGCGCCGCAGCCTGGCCCAAGTTCACGCGCAACAAGTCCGAACGCCTGGAAGCGCGCCTGACCATGGTCGAAGTGGCCGATTCCCCCTCGATTTTCTTCCGCGGCATGGCCGGTACGCAAACACCGATCGCCGTGGCGCACGGCGAAGGCTTTGCCGACTTTTCGCAAACCGGAGCCATCGATGAAGCCATTGTCGCGATGCGCTTCATCGACCAGCGCGGCGCCGCCACCGAAACCTATCCGCAGAACCCGAACGGTTCGCCG
>DASVYZ010000089.1:0-2396 GCA_036391935.1 Burkholderiaceae bacterium
AGTATTTCTTCATCAGCTTACGACTTGTCCACGACAAAAATAATATATTTACCGAAAATTGGCTATATATTTTCAGTATTCTTTATTTTGTCCAGGACAAAAAAGCATTTCACGCTTATACTGATTCCAGGTCAGGACGCTTTGGCTTGTCTTTGAATCCATTTGTCCTGCCCACCCGTATCTCGCAAGAGGACGCAAATCGGTGCGGCCAGACAGACAACTGACAACAGCATGGGAGAACACGATGGCGGGGCAAATGAAAGTCGCTGTGGTCGGAGCCGGGATTGCCGGCCTGTCCTGCGCCTATAGCTTGGCGCGTTCCGGCGTGGATGTTGCTTTGATCGAAGCCGGCGCCTATTTCGGCGGGCACAGCAACACGGTCGACGTGACGCTGGAAGGCAAAACCTGGGGTGTCGATACGGGCTTTCTGGTGTTCAACCACAAGACTTACCCTAACCTGGTCCGCCTGTTCGGCGAGCTAGACATCGCGACTACAGCGACGGACATGTCGTTTTCGGTCAAGACACCGCTCTCCGGCACCCGCATGCTCGAATGGGCCGGGCACGACTTGAATGCCGTCTTCTGCCAGCGGCGCAACCTGTTCTCCCCGCGCTTCCTGCACATGCTGCGCGACATCCTGCGTTTCAACCGCGAAGCGACCGCGCTGGCCGAGGGCGCGCCGCTGCCGCATGGCGATGCCTCGCTGGGCGATTTCCTTGCCCATCGCGGGTACGGTGCGCCATTTCGCGACTGGTACCTGCTGCCCATGGCCGGCTGCATCTGGTCTTGCCCGGTCGAGCAGATGCTGGCCTTCCCCGTCTCCACGTTTGCCCGCTTTTGCGACAACCACGGCTTGCTGCAAATCGACAACCGGCCGCAGTGGCATACCGTCACCGGCGGCTCGCGTCGCTACGTGGAAAAAATGCTGGATGCGATTCCGAACCGGCGCCGTGACGTGGCCGTCGCATCGATCAAACGCGGCATGGCGGACGGGCGGCGCCAGGTGCTGCTGCGCACATCGCACGGCACGGAGCATTACGACCAGGTCGTGCTGGCCTGCCATAGCGACCAGAGCCTTGCCTTGCTGACCGACGCCACGTCCGACGAGCGCGATGTGCTCGGCGCAATCCGCTACCAACCCAATCGCGCCGTGCTGCACACCGACGCGACCTGTCTTCCCGAACAGCGCAAGGCCTGGGCCGCATGGAACTACCAGAGCGCCGGCGGCAAGGAAGCGCGCGTCTGCGTGCATTACCTGATCAACCGCTTGCAGCCGCTGCCGTTTGCCGCGCCGGTGGTCGTGTCGCTCAATCCGATCGAAGAGCCGGCACCGTCTTCCGTCATCGCCGAATTCGACTATTCGCACCCGGTGTTCGACGCGGCGGCCGTCCACGCGCAAACCCGCCTGCCGGCGATACAGGGTAAGGACGGTATCTGGTTCGCCGGGGCCTGGACCGGTTATGGCTTCCATGAGGACGGACTGAAGTCGGGCCTTGCCGCGGCACATGCCCTGATAGAGCTGGAGCGCGGCATGCGTCTGGCGAGCGCGGCCTGAAAGGCTATGCACATGGATCGCGCGCAATTGTGTTTCGGCGAAGTCAGGCATAAGCGCTTGCATCCGGTCATCCATGCCTTCGTCTACCGCGTGTTCTTCCTGCGCCTCCCGCTACGCGCCTTGGGCAATGAAGGATTCGGGTTGCGCTGGCTCTCGCGCAACCGCTTCAACCTGCTTTCGTTCCACGATGCCGATCATGGCGACGGCAAGCAACCCCTGGCGCAATGGGCCGACGCGCTGCTGCGCAGCGAGGGTATCACCGACACGGGCGGCGAAATCTGGCTGCAAACCTTTCCACGCGTGCTGGGCTATGTCTTCAACCCGGTGTCGTTCTGGTTCTTCCATCGCGGCGACGGTTCGCTGCGCGCCATCCTGTGCATGGTCAGCAATACCTTCGGTGAAAAGCACGCCTATCTGCTCGACATCGGCAAGCGCATGCCCTACGGCATCGAACTCACTGCACGCAAGTGCTTTCATGTCTCGCCGTTCTTCGCAGTCGAAGGCTGCTACCGTTTCCGCTTCATGCGTGCGCAGCGCGGCGGTGCCGAAGTGAACGTGGCACGCATCGACTATTGCGATCTGGAAGGCACCGCGCTCAAGACCAGCGTGTCCGGCACGGCCCACGCCATCGAAGACCGAACCGTCCTGCGGGCATTTTTTTCCCACCCCATGATGACCTGGGGCGTGATGGCCAGAATCCACTGGCAGGCGCTGCGCCTGTGGTTCAAGCGCGTTCCTTTCTTCCATAAACCCCAACCGCCCGTCCCCGGAGTCAGCCGATGAATCGCCCCGCCGCCCCGACCGCAACCCTCGAATTCCGCGTACCGCATGGCGAGAAAAT
>DASVYZ010000090.1:0-4090 GCA_036391935.1 Burkholderiaceae bacterium
TGGAGCTCGCCGGCAGAGACCGTATTTACAGCAAGCAAAAGCGAGCTTGCAATCGAGATAAGGAATTTGACAGGGGCCGCCGGCGATGAGCCCCGCAGATGATGTTGCTGAAAGTCAATGTTCGTCATGTCTATTCCCAACTTGCGGAAGTCCCTCAGTATGACATGGGGCGTTTGGTCGGTCTCAGCCGGGACTTGCCCGACTTTGGCGGCGTCAGCCATGGCTGATCGCCGGCTGTGCAAAACCGTGCCGCATCCCGGTTCGCGTCTCTCTCCCGGTCATTCCGGAGACCTTTCCCTGTCTTTTTCGCCGTCGCATGGCGAAAAACCGCGAATTGCAGCGATTTTGCGCAACCGGAAGGTTTGCGGAAGGTTGATTTTCACCGTTGTGTTTACAGTGCAACCAAGGCAAATGCATGGGAGCTTGCCTGGCAGATAAGGGCTGGCGGCATTCCGCGGCATCAATGAGCAAGTGTGAGGCCGACCAGTCACCAGAGAAATATGAATCAAAACGGGTTTGAAAGCGGAATGAGGAGCGCAGCGCAAAAAACGTTGCAATCAACGGTACAACCAGAGGGGGCGCATTGTAGACGCCCAAGGCGGAGCAGCGGCATGGCGAGGAGCCGGGCAGGGGGAGGGGGGATGTCAAGCCCGTTCGCCATTGCCGCTGCAATGCTGATTGCACTTTGCTTTTGCTTCGCGGCAAAGGCCGACGGCGCGATGCCGACGAGCGTGGCGCCCACTTCGATCCGGGTCGTCAACCAGACTCAGGATGCGGTCTATGCCAATCTGGTTTTGGGGCAACCGCCGGCCTCGCGACCGCCCAATTGCAGCAACCCGGGCCGCCAGATCGTCACGCTCAAGGAAGCGGGGCCGCTGTTCATTTCAAGCGTCACCCGCAAGCCCATCAAGTTTGTGCGGCAGACGGCCGCAGCGAGCGACAAGGGCTATTATCGGCTCCAGCCCGGCGAAGTCATCACTTACAAACCCAAGACCTTTGCTTGCGCCGCCGGCATCTGCAGCGCGGCGATGACGTACAACTTCTTTTTCACGCCGCAAAAATACGAGGGCAAACCCAATAACGGTTGTGGCGGCTCGGCGGTATTCGGCGATGCCACCAATCTCGCCGAAGGCTCGATCAATTTTGCCATCAACGGCGCGCAGGGCAGCGGCTGCCCCAATGCCGACGCTGCCGACATCAGCGCCGTGAACGGCATCAATGCCTTCCTCAAGCTCGAGATGAAAGGGCAGTCATGGCCTTTCGCCAGCGCGGAAAACAGCAGCTTCGGCCATAATGCGAATGCCAGCGGTGTCTATGGCTGGGCCGCAACCGCCTGCACCGGCAATGCCGGCTACCCCAATCCCCAGAACAGCTGCGCCGCGCCGGTCAACGCTCCGCGCGCCAAGGACGGCACGTGCAGGACCCCGGATGGGGCCTCGTATGCGCCCATCGTCGATCCCAAAACCGGTATCGCATACTGCGACGAGCGCAGCGACCCGGGCCGGAGCGATCCGCAGGGGCTGTGCGTCAGCCAGCGCACTGGCGGCGTGACGGGCGGTGTGGTGAACATCGTCTTCAGGGGTTTTATGCCCAACCCGTACGCGAAATAGCGATCGCGCCTTTCATGAACTCCTGCGGGCCAGGTTACGGCCCATATATAGCCCGCAAGGGAGACCGCCGGGCGGCGGTCTCCTTTTCAGGCTGCCGGCTTGCAGGTCAAATGCCGCCGCCGCCCTGATTTTCCGTCTCCGGATCGAACGCAAACGGCGCGCCGTCATTGAATTCGTTATTGGTGTACATCAGGGAGAAGAAGTGGACGTCGCCCGGCTGTGTGGCCGGGTTGAATACCGTGACCGAATGATTCGGAAATGCGGAAGAGAATCCCAGGTTGGTGTGGAGCGGCATGGGAAAGGAAGCCTTCGGCGCGTAGCCGGCAAAGCGCCAGCCTGCTTCGATCGTTTCCTCGGCCAGCGAAAACACGATATCGGTCGGGACTTGGCACAGTATGCGGCAGTCCGGTTGGGGGTTGGTCGGGAATTGATCGCAGTAATACAAGGGATAGGGGCCGGGCAGATTCATGGTGACGCGAACGTGAACTTCAGCTATTGCGGGGCTTTTCATAATTCTTTCCTCCTTGATGAGTTGAAATAAAATGGCGATAAACCAGGTCGTTGTAGCCGATTTTTTCCAGGCGTTTCACGGCTATGCCTGCTGCCTGCTCATTTCCCAGGCAAATGTTGACGCGCACCCAAGGGTCGAGAACGCGAAAATCCCATGTCGACGCGCCATCGGCCTCCATTAGACCGTAGGCTCTGCGGCATGCCGCCTGGACTGCATCCGGATTGCCTTGGACACGCGCGATCTCGGCTGAAAGCAGCAACGTGTCGATCAGCCTCAAACGGGGCAGGATCGAATTTTTTCCGGTGGCATACAGTTTGTCGAGGCGATCCATGGCAGTCTGGTTTTCCTGCCGTGCCTCGTCCACGTTCCCCTTCGCCAAGAGCACCATGGCGAGATACCAGTGCGAGTTCGCCTCCCAGCGCGCCCATTCGACGTTCGTGGGCGCGGACTCGATCGAGTTGTGCAGGGTTGCTGCGACCGACGCCAGACCGGCCGACACATCCTTGGCATTGTGCTGGCGCGAGGCGATGCGTAATTCGTCCTGTTCCAGGTTGGCGACCTCGCTGCGCCAGGCGAGGTTGTCCGGATCACGTGCGAGCAAATCCTGGAACAGCGCCCTGGCTTCCCGGTAGTCGGCCAGGGCTTGCTGGTCCAGGCCCCATGCCAGGCGGATGTCGGCACGCATGCGCAGGGCAAATACCTGCTTCTTGATCCACAGCACTTCAACCGGGGCGATGTCGCGCAGATGCAGGATGATTTGCAGCTCCTTGTCGTACAGGCGGGTGGCCGCGTCGAGCTCGCCCTGGTATTCCTTGGTGCTCGCCAGAAAGGAATAGGTGTTGGCGAGGTCGGCCAGCAGCTTGGTGCTTTGTTCCTTGGCCAACGCACGTTCTTTCAAGGAGATCGATTGGTTGAATTCGCGGGCAGCGAGATTCAGGTCGGTTCGCTGCAGCGCCAGCGAACCGAGATTGGTATGCCCGTACGACTGTTCCACCCACCATTCGACCTTGTCCGGTTCCAAGGCATGCAGGCGGTCGCTGGTATTCAAATAATCCTGCCAATAGCTCTGCGCCTTCGGCAAGTCGTTTTGATCCATGGCGATCTGCCCGAGCCAGAATGCGGTGGCGCCGAGCGTCTTGAGCGCTTCGGTGTTTTGCGGCGACTCCTTGCTCCGCTGTTGCAGGATGGCGTCGGCTGCGGTTAGCGCATCCAGAGCGCCCTTGACGTCGCCGCGCGCGTGCCGCACTTCGCCGATCACCTGCAACGCTTTCGCGCGCTGGGTCAGTGCCGTCGGACTCACATTCTCGTCTTGCGGGCGCTTCAGATATTCCAGCCCCTTGAGGCTGACGCTGTCGAGCAGGTCCAGCTTTCCCAGGGGGCGCAATTTGTCGACGAAGTCGCCCAGCATGAAGCCCATCAAGCCTTCCGCTTCGGCGCGCTGCTGTTCGGCCTGGCGCCTGGCGGCCGTGGCGCGCAAGCCCATGACGCTGGCCGTCAGGGCCAGGGCAACGATGCAGGCGAAGGCGAGCGTGCGCAGGTGCGCGCGCCGCTGCACGCGCCCGATCGAGGCGCGGATCAACGCGGCTTCCGTTTCGCTCAGGGAAAAGACGCCCTCCTGCTGCAGCACCCTGGCTTCGGTCAGGCGTTTTCCCCGCGGCAGCAGCAGGTCTTCCGGGCGGCCTTCCGCGGACCAGCGCGCTGCCTGCTGTGCCAGCCAGCCGCGCACGCGCAGGGCGGCGCGATGCGCTTCGGCCCATTCCACCAGGCGCGGCCAGCGGCGCAGCAGCGCTTCGTGGGCGATGCCGAAGCTGGGCGTGTCGCCCTTGAAGTCGCTGACGAACAGGCGCGATTCGACCAGGGCGCCGACCACCTGGCGCTCTTCCTCATTGGCCAGCGCGGCCCAGGGGGCGTGGCGGCTCGTGATGCTTTCTTCGTTGGCCGAGAGCACGACCACGAGCGACATCACGCG
>DASVYZ010000091.1:0-4760 GCA_036391935.1 Burkholderiaceae bacterium
GGGCTAGCGATTCTTCCGCCGAGCGCTCGCGGTACGGCGAATTCTTGCCCGCTTCGCCGAAGTTGCCGCGGTTGGCCGCCATTTCGGCTGCGGATTGGCTGTCGACATAGGCATGGCCCGCCTTGATCAGGTATTGGGCCATCTCGTACAACTGATCGAAATAATTGCTCGCATAGTACAAGTGCTCGCGGCCGGCATTTTCCCAGGTGAAGCCAAGCCACTTGACGCTGTCGATGATGGTGTCGACGTATTCCTGCTCTTCCTTTTCCGGGTTGGTGTCGTCGAAGCGCAGGTGGGCGCGGCCGTTGTAGTCGCGCGCCAGGCCGAAATTGAGGCAGATCGACTTGGCATGGCCGATATGCAGGTAACCGTTCGGTTCGGGCGGGAAACGCGTGATCACTTCAGGCAAGGGCAGTTGCTGCGCGTCCCTGCGCTGGGCATATTTCCCCGAGGCGAGGTCGCCGTCGATGATGGTGCGGAGGAAATTGGCCGGCGGAGTGACGGAGGCATTCGCGGGGGAATTCTTGTCTGCTTTGCTGTTCATGAATGGAATGGCAATAATTGCATGGGAATCAAACATTCTACCGCAGGCTGCTGCAAAGCAGCGTGAAACGAGAACTGAGTGGGATCAAAGCGAAGCCGACGCGCGCGGCCCTGGCGGCCGCGTAAGGTTTGCGCCCGCAGCACGACCAAGTAGCTCCGCATCAGGAGCACCTCATGAAACATATCATTTTTGCCATATCGGCCTGTCTGACCGTCTGGAACCCCGCCATGGCCCAAGCCTGTCACAAACAAAGCCCGGCGCACACCGTTGCGTTGCTCGAGCTTTACAGCTCCGAAGGCTGCAGCAGCTGCCCGCCGGCTGACCGTGCACTAACAGGATTGAAAAGTGCTGCGCTAGCCGACCAGGTCGTGCCGCTGGCCTTGCATGTCGATTATTGGGATTACATAGGCTGGACCGACCGTTTCGCCAAGCCTGAATTCACGGCCAGGCAAAACCGGCTCGCCGCCGAAGTCAACAGCCGCGCGGTGTACACGCCCGAGATGTTCCTCGGCACGCGCGAATTGCGCAATTGGCGCGGCCGGCTCGAGACGGCCATAGGCGCGATCAATCAAGAGCCGGCGCGTGCAACGATAACCATCGATGCCGGAAAGCCCGGCAGCGGCAAGCTGCCCGTCTCGATCAGGACCGCGGCGGCGGAAAATGCCAGCCTGTATATCGCGCTCTATGAAAACGGCTTGAGCAGCAACATCAAGGCTGGCGAGAACTTCGGCATGACGCTGCATCACGATTTCGTGGTGCGCGATTGGCTGGGGCCGATTGCCTTGCCGGCCAAGGCCGGTGAAGCCGTGAATTTGCGTCAATTGACGCTGCCGGCCGACATGGGCACACAGCTTGGCGTGGCGGCGTTTGTACGCAATGGAAATGGCGAGGTGTTGCAGGCTTTGGCTTTGCCTTTGTGCGGTTCGTAGGGGGAAACCCGCAGGCGCATTCTCCCAGGAGCGCTACATCTGTTTGAACAGGTGCGCGAACACGCGCGACACCGCCAAATTCTCGTCGCGGTTCTTCAATTTCACCGTCAGTTTGCCCAGTTCGTCGCGCGTGGCCACCTGGATCTGTCGCGAATTGACGATGGTACTGCGGTGGATTTGCCAGAACTGGCTGTGGTCCAATTGCGGCAGCAATTCCTTCAAGCTGGTACGGATGAGCGACTGGCCTTCGGCGGTGATGACGTTGATGTATTTGTCGGTTGCCTCGAAATACAGCACCTCTTCGATCGGAATCAGCTTGATCTGGTTGCCGATGCCGGCGCGGATCAGGGTCAGCTTTTCCGCCGCTGCTGCGGCCGGCGGCGCGATTGCGCGCAGCTTGGCGATCATCTGGTTCAGTTCGTCGTTCTGTTCGTCGCTTTGCGTGGCGCGCAGTTTCAAACGCGCGATGGTTTTGCCCAGGCGCTCGTCGTTGATCGGCTTGAGCAGGTAGTCGAGCGCAGCGTGTTCGAAGGCTTCGAGCGCAAACTGGTCGTAGGCCGTGACGAAGACCAGCAGCGGGAAAGGTTTGTCTTCGGGCCATTCATCGGCCAGTTCCTCGGCGGCTTCGAGCCCGCTCTTGCCCGGCATTTTGATGTCGAAGAACAGCACGTCGGGCTTTTGCGCCAGCGTTTCGCGCACAGCGGCTACACCGTTGTCGACCACGCCGTTGATCTGCAATTCGGGCCATAGCTTTTGCAAGGCTTGCACCAAGGCATAGGAAAGGATGGGTTCGTCTTCGGCGATCAAGGCGCGCAGTTGGGTATTCATGATTCGCAGGGTAAAGTCAGTGTGGCAATCGCCCCTTGCGGAGCATTCTGTTCCAGGCTCAGCCCGGCCAGTTCGCCATGCAGCGCGCGCAGGCGCTCGCGCACGTTGGCGACCCCGAGCCCGGTGCCGTGGTTACGATAATGCGGCGCGGCACTCTCTTCCAGGCCAAGGCCGTTGTCGGACACCGAGATCATCAGGCGGGCAGCCTCGCGCCTTGCCCTTACCTCGATCCGTCCACCTTCGATCTTGCCTTCCACGCCATGCTTGACCGCGTTTTCCACCAGTGGTTGCAGCAGCATGGGCGGCAGCCTGAAGCCTTCCAGCTCCGGCGGCAGCGTCAGGCTGTATGACAGGCGCGCGCCCATGCGCACCGACATCAGTTCCAGGTAGGCATGCATCAATTCGAATTCGTGCGCCAGGGTGGTGGATTCGGCACGCGAGGAAGACAGGCTGGCACGCAGGTAGTGGATCAGCTTGTCGAGCATGTATTGTGCGCGTGCCGCGTCGATGGCGATCAAGCCTTGCAGGTTGGCCAGCGTGTTGAACAGCATGTGCGGCTCGATCTGCGCCTGCAGCAATTGCAGCTGCGCCTGCATGGCTTGGCGCTCCACGGCGGCGAGGTGGGCTTTTTCCGCTTCGGCCTTGGCGCGCAACTCGGACAGTGCCGATTGGCTCCAATTGAACCAGGCGAGGATAAGGCATACCACGAGAATCATGACGAACAGGGGCGTGGCGTGCTCGATCTGGTGGCTGATCACGGTTTCGCTGGGCAGGGTCAGAATCTTGGAGGCGATGAAGCTGCCGCCGAAGTAGCCGATCGGGATGGCCACCACGATGATGGCCAGCAAGCCCGGCATGTAGGGGCGGCCGCCGCGCCAGATCAAAAGCCGGCTGCCATCGGTCATCCACATGATCAGGCTGCCGATGCACATGGAGAAGACCCAGCATTGGGCAAAGGTCTCATTGGGCAGGATGACGAAGCAAACCATCACGGCGCATAGGGTGTTGATGACGGTGCCGAACAGATAGTCGATGACGAAACGGCTCAAGAGCGAGCCGGCGTAATAGGTTTTGCGCAATCTGTCGGACCAGCGCGCCGGCCGCCCGTCGAGGGCGGGGCTGGCGGCGTCGGGGACGGGAGGCTTGCCGGTGATCAGCTTGAGCAATGCGGAAATGATGGGAAACATGGCGGCATTGTGCGTACTCACCGCGCTTTTCGCCAGCAAAATGCGACGAAAGCCTGCTTTTCCGGAGTCAGACCAAGGAAAACCGCCTTCAAAATCCGACGGCTTGACCATCGCGCCGCGTATCGCTGGCCGCCACATAGCCGTCCTTGAGCATCCAGATGAATTGGCCGGAACCGAAATCCATATAGCTGTCGGCAATGTTTTCCACGTGATGGCCCATGGCTGCCAATGCCGCCACCGTGGTTGGCGGCATGGCCGTTTCCATATCGACCGACAAGCCGCGATTGACCTTCCAGCGCGGTGCATCGCAGGCGGCTTGCGGCTGCTGACCGTATTTGAGCATGCGCACCAGGGTTTGCAGGTGGCCCTGCGGCTGCATATTGCCGCCCATGACGCCGAAACTCATTTGTGCCCGACCGTTCTTCGTCAAAAAGCCTGGAATGATCGTATGGAACGGCCGCTTGCCCGGCGCGACGCAATTCGGCGAGGCCGGGTCGAGCGAGAAGCAATGGCCGCGATTCTGCAGGCTGATGCCGGTGCCGGGCACCACGATGCCGGAGCCGAATCCCATGTAATTCGACTGGATGAAGCTGACCATCATGCCGTGCTGGTCGGCGGCGGTGAGATAGACCGTGCCGCCCTTGGGCGGCGTGCCGTGGGCAAAATCGCCGGCGCGGTCCATACGGATCAGCTTGGCGCGTTCGGCAAGGTAGGCATCGTCCAGCAGATCGTGCGCGGTCACCTCGGTCATGGCGCGCTGGTCGGCTACCCAGCGGTAAGTGTCGGCGAAGGCCAGTTTCATCGCTTCGATCTGCAAGTGCTGGCTTTCGGTGGAATCGACCGGGAAACGCCCGATATCGAGCGATTCGACCATGCCCAGCGCCATCAATGCGGCAATGCCCTGGCCATTCGGCGGGATTTCGTGCACCGTATGGCCGGCGAAATCCTTTTGGATTGGCGTCACCCACTCGGGCTGGTAGCCGGCGAGGTCGGCCTCGGTCATGCTGCCGCCGTTCGCGGCGGCATGGCGCGCCAATCGGTGTGCCAGTTCTCCACGGTAATACGCTTCGCCCTTGCTTGCGCCGATCTTTTCCAGCGTGGCCGCGGCTTCGGTGAAGACGAATTGTTCGCCGATATGCGGCGCGCGGCCATACGGCATGAAGGCTTGCGCATAGCCGGGCTGGTCTTGCAGCAAGGGGACGGCATTGGCCCATTTGCCTTGCACGATGGGGGAGACGAGATAGCCGCGTGCGGCCAGCTCGATTGCCGGCT
>DASVYZ010000092.1:0-6641 GCA_036391935.1 Burkholderiaceae bacterium
AAATCAGCAGACGGTAGGCATGCACCTTGTCGACAGGCTTTTCCGACACCAACGTGATCGTGCCCTTGACGCGCGGGTCGATGATGAAGGTGGTGTTGGTGTAATGGCCGATGGCCTTGATGACGGACTCGATGTCGGCACCGACGAAATTGAGCGTCGCAACGTCAGAATCCGGGTCCTGCGCGAATGCCGGGTTGAACATGGGCGCGCCCGCCAGCGCGCACAGGACCGCGCCCGTCACGCCAAAGCGGCGTAGGCGCAGGGTCGTCTTGGTCTTTGCCATCGATTGTTTGTTCACTGTTTTCATCGCTTTTATTAATCCTTTCCCAAATGGTTGACAACCATTCGGGACACGACACTCCCCTCGCCCGCAGGCGGGAGAGGGGTTGGGGGTGAGGACGCGCGCAAATGCATTGGCCGTCACTCAAAAAGAAAAAGCTTGGTAAGTCATAACCTCAAAGCAAACACGTCCTTATCGCCGATTCTCTGCCGCTGTCCCAGCAAGTTCAACAAACCTGCCAACTTTTGCTCCTGCCCTGCTTCTGCTTCCGCCTGCCCGGAAAAATGGAATTGCCCATTGTTCAGGTCGCCCTGCCCCGACAGCAACATCGGGCCGCTCGTGGTCTTCAATTCGAGGTGTGCCGATTCGCCGCTCCACTGTATGCTCACGTGGTAAGCCCCCAGCGGCTTGATGTTGGACAGGCGCGAAGACATGTCGGACAACTCCAGGCTGGTGCTGCCGTTGACTGCCACCGTCGCGCCATGCTGCGCCACCAGCAAAGGGCCCCAACTGAATTGCATCCGCCCGGAAGGCTGGATCGTGTTCAGCGGCGCGCCCAAACCGGCCAGCCTGTCCGCCGGCAAATTGACCGAGGCACCCGACACCTGCCATTGCGACCACGTGCCCACTATCTTGAGCGGCTGCGACAGCGATTCGGGGTTTTCCAGTTCCATGTCGACCTGGCCGAACAAGGCCATGGGCGAGAGCCTCCACGAGAAGCGCCCCGGCAAGAGCGGCGTCACAGGGTCGCCCTTGCCCGGCGCCACGCCGATGAAGGCCGAGCCGCGCCACAGGGTGCCTTGCGGGTCGCCGAGCGTCAAACGCCCGCCGGTCTCCTGCTCCACCTTGTAGGTCAGCCAGGACGCGGGGAAAAACACCAGCGCAGTCAGGGCGACGCACAACAAGGCGGCTAGGGACCAGAGCACGGTACGCATCGAAACTCAACCCTCCGGGCGCTGCTGCTTCAGCGTCAGCGTGGCATTGACCGTGTCGAGCTGCTTTTGCGGTACGAAATTGGCTTCGATCACGACCAGGTGCGCGCTCTTTTGCTGCTCATCGAGCCAATCGGCCAGGCCGGCAAAGGACACGCCATCCAATTGCAGGCGCACAAAACCGTCCGAAACCGAAATGCTCTTCGGCTTCAAGCCGCGTGTGCCGAGCGAACCGGCGACGCTTTCCTGGGACACGGGATCGGCTGCGGCGGAAGCGGCATTCTTCAATTGCGCCACCTGGCTCGCAAGCGATTGCATTTCAGCCGATTGCTGGCGCAACTCGGGCAGTTCGCCATTCAATTGCCTGCGCCCCTTGAGCGCCGGATTGAACAGCAGCGCATAACAGATACCGACCACCACGGCCGCGGCGCCGACGACCAGGATGCGACGCTCGCGCTCGTTGCGCTCGCCCCAGAAAGCGGCGGCCGAATCGCGCAAATCGTCCAGCACGCCCGGTTTCTTCGCGTCGCTCATTTGCCGCTCCTGATCTGCCACACACCGGCTTGCGGCGTAGTCACGCTCAAGTTGCGCGCACTCAAGCCGAACTTGATCTTGTCGATGGAAACCGGATTGTCCGATTTGACGTGCACCAGCAGGCTATGGTCACGGTACTCGATTGAGGAAATCACCTCGTTCGCCGGCTTGGGCGCCCGGCTGCTGCGCAATGCGTCGCCCAGCACTTCGGCGAAATTGCCTGCCAACTGCGAAAAGTCGTCGGGCGAGGATTTGCCCGAATCGCGTTCCGCGTCGGCCACCTTTTTCTTCATCTGCGCCAAGGGATCGAGAATGGTCGTATCGTTGGGAAAGGCCGAACGGTATATCTGCACCATGCCGTCGTGCAAGGACTTGGCTTCGCGCTTCATGCGGAACCATTCCACGTTCAAGCCGACGGCATTGACCAGAATCAGCAAAGCGGCCAGCACGACCGGCCAGCGCCATTGGCGCCACTCGACCTGGCGCGCACCGACACCGCCCAACGCTGTTGCCAGATTCAAGGGAGTCTTGCCCAGCTGGCCGATCACACGCGGCCAATTGTCGGCATAGACCTGGATTTCCAGGCCTTCGACTGCATGTCTGGCCGCCTCGTCCTGGAAGGCCGGCACGCGCGCCTGCGGTACGTAAAGTATCAGCGAACGGCCGGGCGTGAGCGCGGCTATCGCCGAGAACACTTCCTTCGGCGCCTCGGTATCGACGGCATAGATCGGCAAGCCGAGCGCCTCCTGCGGCGCCAGGCGCAGCGCCAGGTCGAGGTCGGCGCCGTGTTCGGTCACCAGCGCGGTGGCGGCGTTTTCATCGAACGGCAGGCAGGATTGGGACGGCACCACCGCCACGTTCTTCGCGCCATAGCCGGTGAAGGTCCTGACCAGGATTTCGAGCCAGCCGCGCTGCGCCACGATGGCGGTGCGCAAGTCGTCGGCGAGGTCGCCGGGCACGACCACGCATTCGGACGGGTCCATCATCAACTGGTCTTCGACGAGGTTGGGCAAGGCCAGCTTGAGCTTGGCCGGCGAGAGCGGCGGCGTCTTGACGCGCAAGAAGCTCACGTCGGATGCGGCCAGCAGCAGGACCGTGCGGTCGGCGCCTGCCACCATGCCGGCCAGGTCGGCCAGCGGTGCCGAACCTTCCTTTTCCACCGCGCCGCTATTGGACGCGAGCGCATAGGAACTGGGCAGGGCAGCCCAATGCTCGGCAGCGTCTGCCGCCGCTTTTGACGGCAGGCGTATGTACAGAATGCTCAAAGTCTCGTCTTCCCCAATCCGTGGGACAGTCGTGGATGCTGTCCTAATTGATGCCTCAACTGCGGTCCTAGTTCTGCCTGGTCCAGATAATTGCCGTGTTGGTACCGTTACGCTGAATCAGCGATTGTACGTCTAGAGCGGCCCGGCTCAATCGCACTTTGCCGTTTACCAAAAAATAATTCGTCTTCACGTCGGCATCATTATTGCCCAGGGTCGCCGCCTTGCCGCCCAAATGTGATGTAAAGTCGGCAACGGTATTGTAAAAGGTCCGCCGGGCAAGAATGCCGTTGGCGTCGGCCAGCGAAAGATCGGGAATGATGGCGCTGACGACTTCGGCAGAAGCGGTATTGACGTTGACCGGGGTCGGCGTAGGCAGCACGATGACATAATCCTTGAGCTTGTCGACCATTTGCGGACTAAATCCTTGCACCGCAAGCAAATCGTCGCGCTGAGTCAAGCCCAGAGGCTCGGTCGTTCCGCCGCCTTCGGCCGCCGGCAAGGCGCCCGTGATCGGCGCGGTGCCTGCCGTGGTCGAGGACAGGCTGTTCATGTTGGCATTGGCCACCGTGGCGGCGGCTGCAGCCTGGGCTGCGGCTGCGGCGGCCGCTTGCTGGGTCTGTCCGCTGTTCTTTTGCGCCACTTGCATGAACTTGGCGGTCGCATCCGCCAATGACGGCGGCAAGCCGAGATTGGTCAGCAAGCGGCCGAACGTCGCAACCTGGGCGGGGTCGATCACGCCGCCGACGCAGAGATTGGTCAGGTTGTAGCGCGATTGCGCATCGACGATATTGCCCGAAAGCGTGGCATCGCTGGCTTCTTCCTCGCTGCGGTTATTGTCGACGAATTGGTCGAGCCTGGTTTCTTCGAGCGGCACGGCCCAGGGCTCGCCGAGATGGTCGATATTGGACGTACGCGCATCTTCGCGCAGCACCAGACGCGCATAATCGAGCGCGCCGCGCAGAATCCAGAGCTTTTGCAATTGCAGACGCTGGTTTTCAATCGAGCGAACCTGCACCTGCTGCTGCCAGAACAGGCTGGCGACGATGGTGATGGCCAGCGTGGTCAGCAGCAGGGCCGTGATGACGGCCACCCCGCGTTCGGTCTTACGCCGATGCTTGACTATGCGCCTCATGCGGCACCGATCAGGAAGACTTTGAGCATGAGCGCGCCCGATTTGCCCTGCAGCGAGACTTCCAGCCCCTTCAAGGCATTCGGGTTGCCGACTTGGCCCGGCGCGATATTGGCCGTCGACGGCGGCGCCGCGCCGGTTTGCCAAGGGCCGGCGCCAATCCAGGTACGCATGCTCATGCTGCTCAAGCCATTTTGCAGCATCACGGGTTGGGAATTGGTATCGGTATCGTCGGACGTGGCTTGCCACAGCGCATCGAGTTCGTGCAAGTCGCGCGTGGCTTTCGATTCGCGCCGCGTCAGCACGCCATTATCGAGCCGGTACACCACCACTTCGAGCCGCGAAGGTTCGCCATCGGCATAGACCGCACGCACCAGGCGGATACGCTCTCCATCGGCCAGCAACTGCGGCCGCGCGCCGATCACGGCCAGCGGCGCGACGTTGGCACAATCGTTTTGCAGTTGCGCAAAGGTCAATTGCATGCCGCGCGTTTCTTCGAGGTTGTTCGTCAATTGCTCGCGCGCGCGCACGATACCGTCCAGGCCGCGCCAGCCCAGCGCCGCCACCATGGCCAGAATGGAAATCGCGATCAGCAATTCGATCAGGGTGAAGCCTCGGGCGCGCATGATTTTGGCGGATTTCATCGCGGCACCAGCTGCGTCAGCTTGATGATTTGCCGGCTCGGCTCGCTTTCCTCGTAGACGCTGACCTGAACTCGGCGGAACATCGGATTGGGCGTGGCCAGCACCACTTGCTTGCACACCAGTTTCAAGTCGCCTTGCGGACAGTCGGAGGTGCTTTCGCCGAGGTCGGGAAACTCACTGGCCAGACGGATCTGGGTCAGCCGGTTTTCCGCCGACCAGGTGGCCATCATGTTCGCGCGCAGGCCGGCGCTGTTGTTGGAGAGGCTGCCGACTGCACGCAGGCTGGCGCCGAGGGCGGTGGCGACAATGATCAGCGCCACCAGCACCTCAAGAAGCGTAAACCCGCTTTGCAGGGTGAACCCGTCGGTGGAGCGGCGCTTCATCATTGAACCGTAAAGTGGCCGATGCCGTCGGCCTGGATCGAGACCGCATCGTCACCCTGTGCCAGCTTGAGCACGAAGGGCTTGTCCACCGGTTCGCGGCCGAACACGATGCGCAGCATGCCGTTGTTTTGGCTGGAATCGGGCTGCGGCGTCATTAATAACGTGACGGGCGCGCGCTTGAATTCGCGCGAACGCATCAAATCGTCGTCGGAGATCGCCTCCCAGTCCTTGTCGTTCTTGACCAGGAAACCGTAGTGATTTTCGTCGGCCTCGAAGGCGACGGGCCGGTCTCGCACGATGGCTTCGTCGCGCGCCATCTGCAGTAGCAGGGCTATGCGCTGCGCGTCGTTCTGCAAGTCCTTTTGCGCGCTCTGCGAAGCGCTCAACGACACCATTCCCAGCGTCAGGCCGACGATGGCCATGACGATCAACAACTCAAGCAGCGAGAAGCCGCGCGCGCGCCGGTGCATGGTGACTGTCTTCCCCGACGCGCAGACCCGACTATTCCCAGGAGCCGATATCGGCATCGTTTCCTGTGCCGCCTGGCTGGCCGTCGGCGCCATAGGAAAACACGTCGACTTCGCCGTGCACGCCGGGCGAGAGGTATTGATATTGGTTGCCCCAGGGATCCTTGGGCAGTTTTTCAAGATACCCCTTCCAGCCGTTTGCCGTTGGGCCCGCGGTGGGCTTGGCCACGAGCGCCTGCAAGCCCTGCTCCGTGGTCGGGTAACGCGAATTGTCGAGATGGTACATCTTCAGCGCCTGCATGATGGTCGCGATGTCACCCTTGGCCGCCGTCACCTTGGCCTGATCGCCCTTGTCGATCAGGTTGGGCACGACCATGGCCGCCATGATGCCGATAATCAGCATCACCACCATCATTTCGATCAGGGTAAAACCGCGGCTGCGCTGGCCGTTCTTGGTTTGGCGGGTCAGGAAAGAAGGTCTCATATAAGTTTCTTTTGGGAATGACTAACGGATCAAACAAACAGCGAGTATAAAGCGGATGCGTGCATTGTTGACCACAATCCCGACCGGAATCCTACTTTTTTCTCGAGGAATATGACTAACCGGCGGGAAAAAAGTGCCTGCGGTAACAATTTATATTTGCGCTTGACGCTTTGCCAAGCACGGGAAGTGGTATTGCTACCGGCTTTACCGCCGATACGCCGTCAACATGGATTCGCTGATCCACGCATGGAGCCAGCCGGCGATACGGCTGGTGACATCGTCACCAATGGCACTGCCGTACTCGGCCGCTTCGGCACAAACCTCGGCAAAGCTGCGCCCTGCCGCCAGCCCCTTGAGGGCACCGGCTTCGAAACGGTCAAGCGAACGGAAATGCGGCTGCAACTCCTTGCGCCAGACCAGCCAAGTGAGCGGCTCGGGGTTTTGCGCCCCATCGGGCGGAATTTCTTCCTTACCCAACGCCAGCCAAAGCGCCGGAGCGTTCCAGTGCAAGGGCAGCAATTGA
>DASVYZ010000093.1:0-3582 GCA_036391935.1 Burkholderiaceae bacterium
CCACGCAGATGCCCGCCGCCACCGAGACGGCGGCACCGGATGAGGAACCGCCGGGAATGCGCGCGACTTCGGGATCGCGCGGATTGGCCGGCGTACCGTAATGCGGGTTGATGCCGATGCCGGAAAAGGCAAATTCGGTCATGTTGGTTTTACCGATGATGGCGGCGCCTGCCGCGCGCAGGCGCCGCACCACCGGTGCGTCATGTTGCGCCGGAAGCGCATCGTCCAGCACGACCGAACCGGCCTTGGTCGGTTCGCCGGCCACGTCGAGCAAATCCTTGATCGACACCGGCAAGCCGGCCAGCGGGGAGGTCGCTTCCACGCCTGCCGCACGCATGGCATCGGCATGATCGGCGGCGGCACGTGCGGCTTCGGGATAGAGCCGTGTAAATACGGACCGCGCATCCTGGGCGGCAGCCAGTGCGGTTTCGACCAGTTCGCGGCACGGATGCTGAGCGAGCGCGGTGAGCGGTTGCGAATTCATTTGAGGATTTAGTTTGGCGGGTGGTTTCTTCATGCGAAAATATGCGAAATCAATTCATATCGTTCCAGCCGCGTGACTCAAAACCCGTCTTCCAAGTTTTTCATTCCCTTGTGGCTGGTCTGGATCGTGGCGTTCGGCTTCGTGCTGGCGGCGCTCGGCAGCTACGGCATCCTCGACAACAACGAAGGCTTGTACGCGGAAATCCCGCGCGAGATGCTGGCCGGCCATGATTGGCGCCTGTGGGTCATTCCTCACTTGAACGGCTTGCCCTACATGGAGAAGCCCCCCCTATTGTACTGGCTCACGGCCTTGTCGTTTTCCTTGTTCGGCGTGGCGGAATGGAGCGCGCGCCTGGTGCCGGCGGTGTCTTCGCTTTGCTGTGTCGGTTTGCTGCTGCGCTTCGGCACTGCCGTCGGCAAGGAGCAGGCGGGACGGCTGGCGGCCCTGATGTTTGCCTCCGGCGTAGGTGTGGCCCAGATGTCGCGCACCTTGATGTTCGACATGCTGTTGACGGCCTGCCTCACGGGCGCGCTGCTCTATGCCTACCTGTACCGTGTGGAGCGCAAGCCCGGCCTGCTGCGCATTTCCTACGGCGCATTGGCACTGGGTTTGATGGCCAAGGGGCTGGCTGCGCTCGTGTTGTTTGTGCTGGCCGGCGGGGCCTATCTGCTGCCTGTGGTATTCAAAGAAGGCATCAGGGAAACCTGCCGCACCTGGCTGCGTATTGACGCCATCGCCGTGTTCCTGCTGATCGCCATGCCCTGGCATGTGGCGGCCAGTTTGGTGGAACCGATCTTCCCCTGGTTTTATTTCATCAACGAGCACGTGCTGCGCTTCCTCGGCAAGCGCGAACCGCATGACTATTATGCGGGCGCATGGTGGTACTACCTGCCGCGCATGCTGCTTTACCTGTTCCCCTGGTCCCTGTTGCTGATCGGGTTGCTGCAGCGGGCTCGACCCATGGAACCCGGTGAGCGCGACTTGCGGCGCTTCCTGTTTCTGGCCTGGCTCATGCCCCTGCTGTTCTTCACCATATCGAGCGCCAAGGCAAATTATTACCTTGTGGTGGTGATGCCGTTTGCCGCGTTTCATCTGGCGCTGGCGCTGGAACGGCGCGCGTATCTTGCCTGGCCGTGGCGCGCGATACCCGGCATCGCGCTAGGTTTGCTCACCGGCGTGGCGGCGTGGTACCTCGCCTCGCACGGCGCGCGTTTGCCGCTGGAACCCTTGATTCTCGACCGCACGCCGCTGCAATTCGCCGTTGCCGGATTGGCCGTATTCAGCGCGCTGAGTTTCGCCGCAGCCGCAATCGCGGTCTGGGATAGAGTAGGCATCCTGGCCTATGTGCTGCCCGCCGCCAGCTGTGCCACGGCGGTGCTGATCGCCATCAACGCCGTCGAGCCTTTGGTGTCGAACCGTCCGTTGGCACAGGTGCTGCAAAGCCGCTTCGCGGCACGGCAAGTTTATCTGTACCGCAATTTCGAGGAGCTTTCATCGTTGCCGTTTTACATGGCCAAACCTTTGCCCGTCGTTGACAGCCGCAGCGCCGATCTCTATTGGGGCAACAAGCTCCAGCCCAACGATTTGCTGATCGATGGCGCGCAGTTCGCGCGCAAGGCCGCTGCCGGCCCGGTTGCCATCGTGGTCATGGAAAAGCAACTGAAGGATTTCCGTGCCGAACCCTATTTTTCGGGCTTGAAAGAACAGGGCAAGGTCGGCAACAACACGATTTTCGCCAATTAAGCAAAATCCCATTGATAACTGTACGGCTATACAGTAAATTAGTGTGAATTTGTCGCGCAGAAAAATGTGACAATCGAAATAACCCGGAACAACCGGGCAGGCGAAAACCATCAAGGAAAACTAGTGGAAAATCAACAATATTCTCAGATCGAGACCCTGACCCCAGAGGAAATCGACGGCTTGCCGGTGTTGGGAACGCTGGTTGAGCAAATCGTCCACCTGCTCAGTTCGAATACGCCTTTCACCGACATCATCATCCACCAGAACAGCCCCATCATGCTGCGCCAGCCCAAGCGCCTGGTGGCGGTATCGGATACGCCGATCACGCTCGAAGAATTGGAAGAATTCTTTGAAGTCATCGAGCCGGATTGGGAGCACAAGATCAACGACCGTGCGTTCGACCGTTCCAAGGATTTGTATAGCGCGCGCATCCGTGCCAACTGCTTCACCTTCCAGGGCAAGAAACGCCTCGGTTGCGTAATCCGCCGTTTCCCCACCGAGCCGATGGCGTTGAAGGATCTTGGCCTGCGCCCGAATTCGCAAGCTTTCGCCAAGCTCGACAATGGCCTCGTGCTCTTGATCGGCGACACTTGCCAGGGCAAGTCGACCACGATCGCCTCGATGCTCGATGAAATCAACAAGAACCGCTCGGGCCACATCATTACAATCGAAGATCCGGTCGAAACCTTGATCCCGCAGCGCAAATGCATCATCACGCAGCGCGAAGTCGGCAGCGATGGCGACGTGGGCAGCTATTACCTCGGCGCTCTGGATGCCTTGCGCGAACGACCGGATGTGATCCTGATCGGTGAGATCCGCGATGCGCAAACGGCGCAGAAAGCCCTGGCGCTGTCCGAATCCGGCCCCTTGGTGTTTGCCACGTTGCATGCGCGTTCGACCGAACTCGGCTTGCAAAAGCTGCTACGCCTGCTCGGCAATAGCGAGACGCAGGCGCAAGCCTTGTCTTCCGCCTTGCGCGGCGTGCTGTGCCAGGCCTTGTTGCCTTCGATTAAGGGCGACGGTTTCCACCTCGCCACGGAATGCCTGACGATCAATCCGGAAGTCGCCGCGCTGATCGAGAAGGGCGAGACGGGCAGCATACGCGGCATGCTCGACAAGTTGGCCGCACAGCCGAATTCGGGTTGCCATACGATGAATGACGACCTGCTGGCCCTGCTCAAGGCGAAGAAGGTGACACTCGAGGATGCGCGCCGCGCCACGACGGACAAGGCGAAATTCCTGGAGATGGTGAGGTAAGCTTTCTCCAGGCACAAGCGAACAAGGCCGGCATTGCCGGCCTCGTCGTTGTGCGCCCAGCATGGGCGCAATCTTGGAGGTGAAAGTCCTCTCGCAAG
>DASVYZ010000094.1:0-5179 GCA_036391935.1 Burkholderiaceae bacterium
GTGTGCTGCAATCAGAAGGAGAAAGGCGGGCGTCGGGATGTTGGGGAGGGGGATGCCTCATAGGGGAAATAGCCGCTTTCCCCTATGACGAGGCGTAAAATTCAGCGCATGCCGGGCATCATGCCCTTCATGCTGCGCATCATTTTCAGCATGCCGCCGCCCTTCAGCTTCTTCATCATGGACTGCATCTGTTCGAATTGCGACAGCATGCGGTTCACCTCCTGCACCTGTACGCCGGCGCCGGCGGCGATGCGGCGTTTGCGCGACGCTTTGATCAAGTCGGGCTTGGCGCGCTCGGCCGGGGTCATCGAGTTGATGATGCCTTCCATGCGGCGCACCTGCTTTTCCGCCTGATCCATGTTGGCATTGCCGGCCGCTTGCTGGAACTGGGCCGGAAGCTTGTCGAGGAGCCCCGCCATGCCGCCCATTTTCTTCATTTGGCTGATTTGGGCCTTGAAGTCGTTCAAATCGAACTTGCCGCCGGCCTTGAGCTTCGCGGCCATGTCCTGCGCCGCCTCCATGTCCACGCCCTTGCGGGCCTCTTCGATCAGGGCCAGGATGTCGCCCATGCCGAGTATGCGGTCGGCCATGCGCTGGGGGTCGAAGGCTTCCAGGCCGTCGAGCTTTTCGGCCACGCCGGTGAATTTGACCGGCTTGCCGGTGATGTGGCGCACCGACAGCGCCGCGCCGCCGCGGGCATCGCCGTCGAGCTTGGTCAGCACCACGCCGGTCAGAGGCAGGGCGTCGTTGAAGGCCTTGGCGGTGTTGACGGCATCCTGGCCCAGCATGGCGTCGACCACGAATAGCGTCTCGATCGGCTTGATCGCGGCATGCAGTGCGGCGATTTCCTGCATCATCGCTTCGTCGATGCCGAGGCGGCCGGCCGTGTCGACGATCAGCACGTCGTGGAAGTGTTTCTTGGCATAGTCGAGCGCGGCCAGGGCGATATCGACCGGCTTGTCGCTGGGTTGGGAGGGGAAGAAATCGGCGCCGGCCTGGCCCGTGACGGTTTCGAGCTGGCCGATCGCGGCGGGACGGTAGACGTCGGCCGAGACGGTCAAGACCTTTTTCTTCTTTTGTTCGCGCAGGTATTTGGCCAGCTTGCCCACCGTGGTGGTCTTGCCCGCGCCTTGCAGGCCCGCCATCAGGATGATCGCAGGGGGCTGGGTCGCAAAGTTCAATTGCGAGGCTTCGGGGCCGAGGTCGGCGCCCATCAGGGAGGCCAGTTCGCGCTGCACCACGCCCACCAGGGCCTGGCCCGGCGTGAGCGAGCCGATGACTTCTTCGCCCATGGCCTTTTCCTTGACGCGCGCGATGAATTCGCGCACGGCTGGCAGGGCGACGTCGGCTTCCAGCAGGGCAAGCCGGACTTCGCGCAGCATTTCGGCGGTGTTCGATTCGGTCAGGCGGGCTTCGCCGCGCATGGTCTTGACGACCTTGTGCAGCCGTTGGGTGAGATTGTCGAGCATGGTGATATCTATCTGGAAACAGAGGGGGCAGGCGCGCCTTGGCGTTTGCGGTATCCTGCATTTTACCCGATTGGAACAGACGGTTTGCCCCCCCGCGGCTGCCGCAATGCTCCCTATGATATGGCCGGTTTGCCGTCTCCCCTCCTCCGCAAGCGGGAGAGGGGAGGTATCAAGCGCTCTTGGGTTACACTTAGCATATGGAATCCTTGCTTCCGCTCGCCGCTTCCCCTGTCGTCCCCATCGTCGCGGCCTTACTCTACATGCTCGCCACCTTCCTGCCGGGCCGCTTGCGCGCGCCGATTTCGGCCGCAGTCGTGGCCGGCTGGCTGGTCCACGCGCTGGCCATGGCCGCCGCTATCGATGCGCACGGCACCTTGCGTGTCGGCTTTGCGCTCATGCTTTCCGTCACGCTTTGGGTTTCCGTGGCTGCCTATTGGCTGGAAAACCGCAATTTCGCGCTCGACAGCCTGCGAGTGCTGGTCTTGCCTTGCGCCGCGCTGGCCACGCTGTTGCCGCTGGCGTTTCCCGGCGAGATTGCCGCGCTTGAGGGGCGCTCGCCTCTGTTTTCCTGGCATGTGGCGATCGCCATCCTGGCCTATAGTACGCTTACGATTGCGGCTTTCCATGCGCTCCTGATGGCGCTGCAGGAGTCGCGCCTGCACACCAGTTTGAGCAGCGAAAGCAGTTGGTTCGGTACGGCCATCGACGGCCTGCCGGCTCTGTTGACGATGGAAAAGCTGCTGTTTCGCCTGATCGCGTTCGGCTTCATCCTGCTGACACTGACCGTGGTGTCAGGCCTGCTATTTTCGGAACAATTGTTCGGCAAGGCGTTCAAGTTCGAGCATAAGACGGTGTTTACGCTACTGTCGTGGGTGTTGTTCGGCGCGCTGTTGGCCGGGCGGCGCTGGCGCGGCTGGCGCGGCAGGACCGCCTTGCGCTTTTTTCTCGGCGGTTTCATCGCCCTGCTGCTCGGCTATGTCGGCAGCCGCTTCGTATACGAAGTCATTTTGGGCCGTCCCTTCCTATGAGACTACTTATCTGGCTAATCATCGGCCTGGCTGTCGTGGTCTGGCTCAAACGCTTGCTGGCACGCGTGGCGCATCAGGAACAGCACGGCGGCGCAGGGCAAGCTGGTGCTCCGCGCCAGCGCCAAAGCGAAGCCATGGTCCAATGCGCCCATTGCCGCGTGCATTTCCCGGCTTCCGAAGCCCTTGCCGGCGCCGATGGTGCCCTCTTTTGCAGCGCCGAACACCGCCAGCTAGCCCGGCAATGAATTTGACGCGTCTCGCGCGGCCCCTGCGCTCACCCAAGCTGCGCGACAGCTTCTGGCGCACACTGATGACCTTCAATGTCACGCGCGTCGTGATCGCGATACTGTTGTTCGCCTTGCTGGCACTCAACATCAAGCGCGGCGTCTCCGAGGCGGAGCACGGCATTTATTGGCAAACTTGCGTCGTCTACCTGGCCCTATCGATCCTGTTTGCCGGATTCGCCTTCTATTATCGCGGCCGTTTCGTCGTACAGCTGTTGATACAGATCACGGCCGACATCGTCGCGATCTCGCTGCTCTATGCCGCATCGGGCGGCGCGCGAGGTGGTTTGGCGATTCTTTACCTGTTCCCGCTGGCCGGCGGCGCGGTACTGCTGCCGCTGTTGTGGGCGCTGTTTTTCGTCTCTGCGGTGACGATCTTTTTGCTGGCTGAAAGCGGCTATCAACTATTTGCCGCCGTAGCCGACGCCTCGCTGTCGCAGTCGGGTCTGTATGGCGCCTCTTTCTTCGCCTCGGTATTTGTCATCAACCGCCTGGCGGAGCGCGTGATCAACCAGGAGGAGTTGGCGGCGCAACGCGGCCAGGAGTTGCAGGTGCAGGAAGCGATCAACCGGCTGGTGATCGCCGACATGGGCGATGGCATTCTTGTGGTCGAGCGTGACAGTTCGGTACAAATCAGCAACCCTGCCGCCGAAAGCATGCTGGGTGTGTCGCTGTCCGGATCCGCCGCCCGCTTTCGCCTGGTCGACCGGCCCGCGCTGGCGCCGATTGCCGAGGCATTCTTCGATTGGCTGGGCGGGACCGGGCGCGAGCGCACGGCGGCCGATTCGGTATTCGTGGTGGTGCGGCCCGGCGAGGATGCCAGCTTGTTGGGGGCGACGACGATCTGGGGGTGGCGCCGCGAACTCTCCGTGCGCCTGAAATTGCGTTTCGGCACGGTCAAGGCCATCGGGCTGGAGGGCGACCGCACCGTGATCTTCCTGCAGGACGTGACCGAGATCGAGAACCAGGCGCAGCAACTGAAGCTTGCTTCGATGGGGCGGCTGACAGCCAGTATTGCACACGAGGTGCGCAATCCCCTTTCGGCGATTTCCTACGCCCAGTCGCTGCTGGCGGAGGATGCCGACTCGCCCTCCGCCAAACGGCTGTTGAACATCATCGGCGACAATGTCGCGCGTTTGAACCGCATGATCGAGGATATCCTGAACCTGTCGCGCAAAGCCCAGGTGCACGGTGAACCGATCGCCTTGCTGCCTTTCGTCAGCGAGATCGCCGAGGAATTGCGCGAGACGCATAAGGTGCCGAATGAGGCAATCGAGTTGATCGACATTGGCGCGCACAGCGTGCGCTTCGACCCGCTGCATCTGCGCGAAGTCTTGATGAACCTGTTGTCGAACGCGATCCGCTATGCCAGCCGCAGGCCGGGCAGCGTGCGGTTGCATCTGGTCGAGAACGGCAAGCGCATGGAGCTGCATGTGCAAGACGACGGGGCGGCGATTTCGCCCGAGGTGCGCGCCCACCTGTTCGAGCCGTTTTACACCACCTCGTCCAAGGGAACCGGGCTGGGCCTCTACCTGGCGCGCGAGCTGTGTCTCAACAACGGCGCCATGCTCGACTATGAATACCGCATGGAAAAGTCCGAGGAAGGGCAGGATGAGGCGCGCGGGCGCTTCGTCGTGACGTTTTCCGCAGAGGATCCATCCAGCGACGGCCTGGCCATCCAGCCGGCGGCCGCCGGGAGCCGCCGTACCTGAAATGATATGATCGTGCTCTACCAGATTTTTCCACCCGGTCCATGACTGCACCCCGTATTCTCGTCGTCGACGACGAACCCGATCTGCGCGAACTGCTTGAGATCACGCTCGTCAAGATGGGGCTCGATGTCGACAGCGCCGCCTCGCTGGAAGAGGCGCGGCGCCTGCTGGCTGCGCATGACTACGCCCTGGCCTTGACCGACATGCGCCTGACCGATGGCCAGGGTATCGATCTGGTGCGCGAGATTTCCGCCCGGCCCAAGAACCTGCCGGTTGCCGTACTGACCGCCTTCGGCAGCGCCGATAACGCCGTGGCGGCGCTGAAGGCGGGCGCGTTCGATTACCTGTCCAAGCCGGTGGGGCTGGAGCAGTTGCGCATCATGGTGCAATCGGCGCTGCGCATTTCGCGCCCGGTGGAGGCGAATTCGGCGGTCGAACCGCCGCAACCGAGTACGCGCCTGGTCGGCCAATCGGCGGCGATGCGCGAATTGCGCGCCCAGATATCCAAGCTGGCACGCAGCATGGCGCCGATCGCCATCACAGGCGAGTCGGGCAGCGGCAAGGAACTGGCCGCGCGCGACATCCATTCCCAGAGTGCGCGCGCCGACAAGCCTTTTGTCGCCGTCAATTGCGGCGCCATTCCGGAAAATCTTCTGGAAAGCGAGCTGTTCGGCTACGAGGAAGGC
>DASVYZ010000095.1:0-4173 GCA_036391935.1 Burkholderiaceae bacterium
GACGACCAGGATGCGCCGGCGCTGTACGCCAAGCTGGCGCAACGCTTCATCACCTGGATGACCACGCACACGCCGGCCGGCATCCTGTTCGACGTCGATACGGCCCTGCGGCCCGACGGCGCGAGCGGCTTGCTGGTGTCTTCGCTGTCTTCTTTTGAAAAATACCAGAGCGAATCGGCCTGGATCTGGGAACACCAGGCCTTGACGCGCGCGCGCTATTGCGCCGGCGATGCCGAAATCGGCGCGGCCTTCGAAGCGATCCGCGAAACGGTGCTGCGCCGCCGCCGCGATGCCGACAATGGGGAAGAACTGCGCCGCGAAGTCAAGGCCATGCGCAAAAAAATGCGCGACGCCCACACGAACCGAAGCCAACTGTTCGACTTGAAGCACGATGCCGGCGGCATGATCGACATCGAATTCATCGTGCAATACCTGATCCTGCGCCACGCGGCCGACTATGGTCAATTGACGGCCGGCATCGGCAATATCGCGCTGCTGCGGCTATGCGGCGAACTGGGCTTGATCGACGCCGCGCTGGGGGAGCAGGTGGCCGGCGCTTACCGGCATTTCCGCAAGCTGCAGCATCAGATCAGGCTGCAGGGCGAGGAACGGGCGCGCGTCGAGTTGGCGGTGGTGCAAGAAGAGGCGGAAGCGGTGATGCGGCTATGGAAAACGGTACTGGATTGAATCAGGGCACGCAACTCGACACCATTCCCGATTTGTCCAATTCAACGGCTCCTGCATTACATGCCCTGCCACCAATACTGGCTGGCTGTGCGAGTACAGCTTGTTAGATCTTCCCATTGGAATAAAACAGGATTTTCGTATGGGCTTTCAGGGGCAGCCCATTCCCGAGGGTGTTCTCAGCCAGTTCGCCCTCAGCAACATTTCCGTTTGGCTGAAATTGCACCCAGATATAAGCGGCGAAAAGGTACCCCTGAATTTTCGTGTCGGCCGCTGGATGGATCGCATTCAAGCTACCATCGTCATTGAAGATGACTTGTGCACCCGCATTTAATACGATGGGGCCGATTCGCTGGCCTTCCTGAGTCATATAACTGCCGAGTTTTCCATTCGCTATTTGCAGTTGTGTACCGCGTTTCAACAGCTGACCACCCATTCGAAAGTCCTGACCCAGGAAGACGTATTGCACTTCGCCGGACGCGTCGTAGATAGTGACCCTCGTTCCTTCGGGAAATTGAATTCCCTGGTACAGGTCGCCCGGCTTAACGATGACTTCGTGCACACTGATCAAGGGTCGGGTTGCTTCGGCATTACCGGGGCATGCTGCGAAGGCAAGGGCGAATGCAGGTGCAACGAGGCGCTTCATGGCCCTACCTCCATCACCGCATTCGGCGCCTCGCCAAAAATCTCCGGCGCATACATCGCCTCAATGCGCGTAGGCGGCAAGGTAAAGGTGCCGGCATTGTTCAGGCGCAGCACGTAATCGGATTCCCAGGCGCCGCCCCAGATGAACTGGTAATAGCCGCGATAGCTTTCATTGCCCAGTTCCGCCGAGCTCGGGTTCCACCACCAGAGCCAGCCGTTCGGATGGCCCACCTGGGTCTCGCCTTTCAAGCCCTTGCCCTGTATGGTCGCGCCCGAAGGAATCGGGTCGCGCACCGCGAGCCAGCTCAGCCTGGAATCGCTTTGCATCACCAGCTTGACGCGCAAGATGTCGCCCACGGACCAGCGGCCCTTGATCTTTTGTTGCAGCGGTTCGATGATCTTCTTCACCGATAGGCCGTGGCTCACTGCCTGCGGCGTATCGACCGCGGCCAGCACCTGCACCGTGGCCCAGGGCGCGCCGCTGCCTTCATGGCGCAGGCTCGCCTCGCCGCGCGCACCTTGCTGCGGCCAGGGCAGCATGGCCGGCGCCGGGTCGGGCCAGGTGCTCTTGACTTCCTTGCCGCCAAAGGCCGCGTAGGCGTCGCCGGCCACGGGGCCGTATTCGCTGCGCTTGGCGAATTCCAGCATGGTGGCGCCGGCCCAGGCGTTGGCCACCGTGGTGTGCCACTGGCCGCCGCGCTGGCGGTCGACCACGCCGCTGATCAAGCCGGGAATCAAGCCCTGCCAGCGCGGCTGTTGCGCCAGGCGACGCTCGATCAGGAGCGCCGCACGCGCCTCCGCCACGTCGCCATTCCACATGAACCACCAGACGTTGTCGTTGGGATTGGGGCGCAGCGACAAACGCGTGCCTTGCATATCGTAGCGGATGCGTAGTTCTTCGCTGGCCGCATCGAGCCACTTGGCGCGCTGCGCCGATTCGGGCTGCTTCAGCACATAGCGCAGCCAATCGACCAGGGCAATGGTCGGCAGCTTGTCCAGCTCGGACGGAATCACCGGCGCCACGCCGCCCAGTTCGGGCGCCAGCGTGGCCTGCAAGGCCAGCCGGCGCGACAGGCGGGCGCGCTGGTCAAGCCAATCGGCTTGCTCGCGCGACACCTCGTGCGCCAGCGCACTGCGCAGGGCCGCACGCATGCGCTGCTCCTCGGCTTGCGGCAAGTCCAGGCCGTAGGCTTCGGCAATGTCGATCAGGTAAGCCGTCAGCACCTCGCTGCCCGGCGTTTCAGGGAAGTAGCGCGCCAGGCCCTGTTCATCGAGCATGGAAGGCAGCTTGTCAACGATCTTCTTCCATTCGGCGGGATCGCCGCTGACCACCGCCTTGGAAGCCAGTTGCTCCAGGCAGCCATAGGGATATTGCGCCATGGCACGCCGCGTGCCGTCCATGGCGGCATCGACCAGGCTGCCTTGCCACCTGACCGCCAGGCCGCCCTGGCCCGGCTTCGCGCCCGAGGGTTGGGCAATGCTGATGCTCTTCGGCTCGTCGATCATTTGCAGGATGGCTTCGCGCACGGTAACGGGCACAGCCGCCGTCACGGCTTGCTTCTGCACCAGCGCATCGAGCACATGGCCCCCGGCGTCGCGCGCGGCGATATGCCACTCAAGCGCAGTCACGCCGGCAGGTACGGCCACCTTCCATTCGATCACCTTGTTTTCCCCGGCTGCCAGCGTCACGCGCCGCTCGACTTTCAGCCCGCGCGCCTCCAGCGCCGAAGCCGGCATGCGGTCGCGCGAACTTGGCAGGTTATCGTCGCGTTGGCCCTTGGCCTCGGCGGCGAGCTTCAAGGCCAGCGGCTTGCTCGTGGTGTTGCGCAGGGTCAGCTTCTGCACCAGCACGTCGTCGCTGCGCACCGATTGCGGCAAGCCGGAAAGTATCTGCACCGGCCGGCTGGTCGTGACCTTGCCCTGCCCCATGCCGAAGCGCGCCGCGCCGCTGGTGGCGATGGCGGCGATGTACCAGCGCGTCAGCGTGTCGGGCATGGGCACGCTGACGCTGGCTTCGCCGCGCTCGTCCGTCACCACCTCGGTGCGCCACAGGGCCAGGGTGCTGAAATTCGTGCGCGGCTTGATATGTTCATCCACGTCAAGGCGGCCGATATTGGCGCCAGCGAGTTCCAACCGTTGAACTGACGCATCCGCTTTTGCGGCATAGCTGGCCTCCCGTTGCAAAGCCGGCGCTGGAGCCGCCGCCATGGCAGGCTTTGGCAGGTCGGGCCCTTCGTCCCCTTCGTGCCTGTTCTTTCCGAAGCCGGCATCCATGCCCTGCGGCACCCATAAGCGCTCCAGCGCGCTCTCGGCGCCGGGGAAGTATGTTGTGCCGCCCTCGAAGGTCCTGGCGCCGACGATGACGCCGTCGATAGGCGAGAAGACGACATCCGATCCGCCGGCGCGCCAATAGAACGACAGCAAGTCCCAGGTATTGTTCGGTTTCAAGGCCAACAAGGCATCGTCCACCGCGACCACGGTGACGCGGGCGTGCGCGGCCGGCTTGCCGCTGTCGCCCAGCGTGGCCTTGAGCGCCACCTTCACGCTGGAACCGGGCAACGCCGACGCTTGCGCCGGTTTGACCGCCACCGTGAGGCTGCCCGAGGCTTCGGCAAACCAGACCTGCTCCTCCGCCGTCTCGATTCCGTCTTTCCAGTCCGCGCCGTCCACCGGCTTGGCACCGGCGGTCGGCACCAGCACGGCACGCAACGTGACGGAGGGCGCATCGTCGGCGCCGGTCGGCAAGTCGATGCGTTCGTCACTCTTCGTTATCTTGCGCACCAGGCTGCGCTGCACCCCCTGGCGTTCGACCGTCAGCAGCAAGGTGGCCGGCAGGAACGGGGA
>DASVYZ010000096.1:0-2499 GCA_036391935.1 Burkholderiaceae bacterium
CGTCACTTCCTATTCCTGCATATTGGTCGCGGGTTTCCCCATAGCATACCGCAACGGCTTTTGAGCGGACCAGCCTGCCGTTCCGGCGCAGTTCGATATCCCGCCAATCACCCAGTTTAATGCAATCGGTTGCAAAATTGCTCCTTACATGCAGAGAATCACCCCCGAAGAATTCCCTGCCCGCTGCATTTCCATAGAAATTTTGGCAATCTTCATATTGCCGTGAAGATTTTCCGACGAATGATGCAATGCGCCATCGAAATATTGAAAAATTTAATGCAATCGATTGCATTGAATTGCGTTCGGCGCTATATTCCCCAAACCGCAGTTGCGGCGGTCACTTGCCGCGACTGATAACCGATACGACACAAACCGATGACAAGAAGTCTCCCGATGCTGAACCTGAATGGCATATCCCCGTCTGCGTTCCAACATTTGCCGCCATCTTCCAGGCAGGCAATCGACACGCGGCTGCGCGCCCAGGGCCCCTTGCTGCAAGACCGGCTGGCAAGGCTGTATGGCGAACGCGCCGGGTTCCAGCCCTGGCTGCTCCGCCTGCTGGCGGACCTGGGAAGCATCCATGCCGCACGGCCGCAGGCCCTGCTGGAGCTCGACCGCGCGCGCGAAGGCGATCCGGGCTGGTTCACCACATCGGAGATGCTAGGGTATTGCACCTATGTCGACCGTTTCGCCGGCACGCTGAAGGGCGTCGCGCAGCGCGTGGGCCATTTGCGGGAACTCGGCGTCACCTACCTCCACCTCCTTCCCTTCCTGAAATCGCGCGCCGGCGACAATGACGGCGGCTTCGCGGTTTCCAGCTATGAGGACGTCGAGCCGCGGCTCGGGCATATGGATGACCTCGAGCGCCTGGCCGAAACGCTGCGGCAATCCGGCATCAGCCTCTGCGCCGACCTGGTGCTCAACCACGTTGCCGACGACCACGCCTGGGCCAGAAGCGCCCGCGAAGGCGACGCCCGATTCCGCGATTTCTTTTACGTCTATCCGGACCGAACGGTTCCCGACCGCCTTGAGCGCACCCTGGCGCAAATTTTTCCGCAGGCGGCCCCCGGCAACTTCACCTGGTGCGAGCCGATGGGCGGCTGGGTCTGGACCACGTTCTATCCCTTTCAGTGGGACCTGAATTACGCCAATCCCGAAGTGTTTGCCGAGATGGCGCAAACGCTGCTGCGCCTGGCGAACCGAGGAGTCGAAGTTTTCCGCCTCGATTCGACGGCATTTTTGTGGAAGCGCGAAGGCACCAACGGCATGAACCAGCCGGAAGCGCACTGGATTCTTCAGGCACTGCGGGCCTTGGTCGACATCTTCGCCCCGGGGGTGCTGCTGAAGGCCGAAGCGATCGTGCCCACGGCGGCGTTGCGGCCCTATCTCGGCTGCCCCGGCCCGGACGCGGCGGAGGCCAGGGAATGCCATCTCGCCTACCACAGCAGCCTGATGGCGTCGTCGTGGGTGGCGCTCGCGCGCCAGGATACCTCCCTGATCCGGGAAGTCGTCAAAGAGACGCCGGACCTGGACCGTCCGGCAAGCTGGATATCCTACGTGCGCTGCCACGACGATATCGGCTGGTCCGTATTGCGGCAGGAATTGGCGGCCCTTGGCCGGGACGACAGGATTCTGGCTGAAACCGCGGCCTATCTGGAAGGGAAAACCCCCGGCAGCTTCGCTTCGGGCGTGGCATTCCAGACCGGCGGCGAAGTGTCCATCCATGGCACGAACGGCATGACGGCCTCCCTGGTCGGCCTCGATACGGCGGTATTGCCCGACGAATGCGAATTGGCGTGCCGGCGGCTGGTCCTGATGTACTCCGTCGCATTCTGCTTCGGCGCCATTCCCTTGATTTACATGGGCGACGAGATCGGCCAGGCCAACGACAGCCCGGAGAATTGGAAGCAGGCGGGAGACCTCGGCGGCAAATACGATTCCCGATGGGTACAACGTCCGCATCTTGCGGAAAAAAGCTTCGCCTCCCGGCACGATGGCGCCTCGGTACCCGGCAAGGTGTTTTCCCGCCTGACCCGCCTTGCGGGGCTCAGAAAGGAACGGCCGGAACTGGCGTCGAACCGGACAAGGGAGCTGATCGAAACTTCCGACCTTGCTCTTCTGGTCTTGAAACGGGGCGAGACGTTTTGGTTGGTGGCAAACTTTTCCGACGAGCCCAAGCTGGTGCCGCGCTGGCAATTCGGCATTGCCGCGAACGATACCGTGGTGGACTTGCTGGCCGAGGAAAGCATCGGCAAGGATGTGGCGCTGACCGGATGGCAGGCGCGTTGGTTGAGCTGCGGCGCAAAGGGTGTCTGACATGAGCATGCATGACCTATCGAACGGGCGCGTTGTCATATTCGGCGAAATGCTGGTTGACGTGTTTGGAGACAGCGTGGTTCCGGGCGGCGCGCCATTCAATGTGGCGCGGCATCTTGCGGCATTCGGCATCGACGTCTGTCTCATTTCCCGCATCGGCGCCGACGCCCATGGCGACGCGCT
>DASVYZ010000097.1:0-4648 GCA_036391935.1 Burkholderiaceae bacterium
AGCGGGCCATCGAGCGGTCGTAGCGGGCGCTCTCGCGCGCCTCGGCGGAAAAATATTTGACCGTCTCGTAGTTCAACAGCGAATCGATGGCCTTGGTATTGGCCTTCGAATCGAGGTCGTTCATGGTGCGGCGGAATTGCGTGCGCCACTCGGTGACCGAGACCGTGAAGCCGATGTAGAACAACAATGCCGCGCCCGTGATCGCGGCAAAGGTGCCGTTGTAATGCGTGATGAGATAACCGAGCACCAGCGCGATTTCGACCAGCGTCGGCAAGATGGAAAACAAGGTATAGGACACCAGCGAGGAAATGCCGCGCGTGCCGCGCTCGATATCGCGCGTCATGCCGCCGGTCTGGCGCGTCAAGTGGAAGCGCAGCGACAGCGCATGCAGGTGGCGAAACACTTTCAGTGCAATCGTGCGCACCGCGCGCTGCGTCACGCGGGCAAAGACGAATTCGCGCAATTCGGTAAACAGCGTGGTCGACAGCCGCAAGGCGCCGTAGGCAATCAGCAAACCCAGGGGCAGCACCAGCAAGGCTTGCGGGTCGCCCGGTTTGATGGTCAAGCCGTCAATCAATTTCTTCAGCACCAGCGGCACGGTCACATTGGCCACTTTGGCGCCGACCAGGAATACCAGCGCCAACGAAACGCGCCACTTGTACGCCCAGAGATAGGGAATCAGCGTTTTCAGGGTGGCCCAGTCGTTGCGCGTACCCTGGTTGGCAGGCGGCTGGGGCGAAGAGACGGTCTGGCGGCGCATAAAAGCTGAAAATTCGGTTATCCTGAGCAATAACCTACAGTATAGGCCTCGCCCGAAATTTCAAGAAAGAAGAATCCATGCCTCCAGCCCTTCCGACCAATCTCCCCGAAGGCAAGACCCCGACGCTGCGCGTCATGCCCATGCCGTCCGATGCCAACGTCCACGGCGACGTGTTCGGCGGCTGGATCATGGCCCAGGTCGACATCGCCGGCTCCCTGCCCGCCGTGCGCCGCTCCAACGGGCGCGTCGCCACCATCGCCGTGAACTCTTTCCTGTTCAAGCAGCCGGTGTTCGTGGGCGATCTGCTGTCCTTCTACGCCGACATCGTCAAGGTAGGCAATACCTCGATCACGGTGTACGTGGAAGTGTTCGCCGAGCGCAATCGCTTGCAGGCGGAGACCGTGAAGGTGACGGAAGCGACGCTGACCTATGTCGCAACCGATGACGACCGTAAGCCGCGGCAGGTGCCAGTTTTGTGACAGAAATGAAAATCTGTCCCCCTTAATACACTGTGTACTGCCGAATACCTTGGTTTTTGCCTTCGCATTGATCGGCGCGCTACCGGCTCATTGTCAAGCTGCAGGACCCACCAGGAATGTCGTAATCGCCATGTGCTTCGTCGCCCTGCTGTTACCGTGATGGCACTGCCTTCGGCGGCGATTCTAGGCCGAGTCGGCTACAAGAACGGCATGACCATGAGCCTGGGCATCATGTCAGCGCAAGACAGCGCGCCACCCGCAGACTAAAACAAGGCGAGCTGCGGCGTCTTCACCGGCCGCACGAACAAATCCGTGCGTAACTCCACCCGCTCGTTGGAAATGCCGTTCTTGCGGCAGGCCAGCTTGAAGCGGTTGGTCAGCAATTCGGCAAACACGCCCTCCCCCTTCATGCGCTTGCCGAAGGCCGCATCGTAGACCTTGCCGCCGCGCATCTGCATCAACAGCGATTCGATATGCCTGGCGCGCAAGGGATAATGCGCCTGCAGCCATTCGCCGAACAATTCCTTGATCTCGCGCGGCAGGCGCAACAGGATATAGCTGCAATACGTTGCGCCCGCCTCGGCTGCAGCCGCCACCACATCTTCTATTTCCACGTCCGTGATCGTGGGAATAATGGGGGACATCAAGACACCGACCGGTATGCCCGCCTCGGACAGCTGCCGGACGGTGGCAAGCCGCCGCGCCGGGCTGCTGGCACGCGGCTCCAGAGTCCGGGTGATTTCGCTCTTCAAACTCGTGATCGAGACGAACACGCGCGCCAGCTTCTTGCTCGCCATGCGCCCCAGGATATCGATATCGCGCGTGACCACCCCCGACTTGGTGACGATGGTGACCGGGTGCTGGCAGCGCTCCAGCACTTCGAGGATGCCGCGCGTGATCCTGTATTCGCGTTCGATAGGCTGATAGGGGTCGGTGTTGGCGCCAAGGTTGATGGTCTTGGGCACATAACTCTTCTGGCCTAGTTCCTTCTCCAGCAGCTCGACGGCATTTTTCTTGGCAAACAGCCGTGTCTCGAAGTCCAGCCCGGGCGAGAGGCCGAGATAGGCATGCGAAGGCCGGGCATAACAATAGATGCAGCCGTGCTCGCAGCCCTGGTAGGGGTTGATCGAGTTGTCGAACGGCAGATCGGGTGACTGGTTGGTCGAGATGATGCTCTTGGCTTGCTGTATCCAGACGGTAGTCCTGGGCTTGGACGATTGCTCGGCCATGCCCCCTTCATCGTTGCCGAGATCGTCATAAACCTGCTCGCGCCGCCAAGCCTCGAAGCGGCTCCGCTCGTTGGACAAGCTGCCGCGCCCCTTGATGGCGGCCAGGGGCGGGACAATAAGGTCGGATGGCGGGCGTTGCGGAGTCAGCATGCGAATCTCCCTTACAGCACAATACTGTATGTTTATACAGTATATGCATTGCCCAAATTTTTTGCAAGCGGCTCGCATTGCCGGCCCTGCGGCTCCGAATATCGCAAAATTCCGATTTGCGGCCACCATTTCCCACTTTGCTTTTCTCCCTATGAAACCCCCCGGTTGCCGCCGCCAACTTCCCTACGAGAACCATGCAGTTCGTCGGAAACAGACAGGGCATTCGTCCAGGCCCGTCTAGAATTGCCTCATCAACTTCCAGGAGCCTCTCTCATGCGCCATCTCATCCTGCCAGTCCTGTGCTTGATGCCGCTGTTCGCCCATGCCGAAGAACAAGTCCGCAGCACAACGGCTTACGATTCCATCAACGTGCGCGGCCCGTTCGACCTCGAAATCGTGGCGGGCAAGGGGCACTCGCTCACGCTCAACGGCGACCCGCACCTTTTCGAGCGCATCAAGACCGACGTGGTCGATGGCCGCTTGAACATCACGTTCAAGTCGGAAAACAAGAACATCGAGATCAAGGATTTGCCGCACATCCGCGTCACCCTGCCGACTCTGCGCAATCTGACGGAAGAAGGCGCGGGCCAGACCGTGCTGACCGGCATCGACAGCAAACGGCTCGACATCAATTACAAGGGCGCCGGCCGGCTCGCCGCCAGCGGCAAGGTGCAAGACTTGCGCCTCGAAGCGCGCGGCGTGGGTGAAGTCGATGCCAAGGGCCTCATTGCGCAAGACGCCAATGTAGACTTTGAAGGTGTGGGCGACGTGAAGATTTATGCCAGCCACCGGCTCGACCTCCTGGTCACCGGCATGGGCGATTTGACTTACTACGGCAAGCCTCGCGTGGTGAACAAGACGGCCTCTGGTTTCGGCAACATTGCCGCAGGCGATTGATCCGATTAAACGACAGTCACAAAAAAACCGCGCCCGAAAGCGCGGTTTTTCAATTGCGGCAAAGGCAGGTCAAGCTGCTTTCTTTTCGTCACGC
The DNA here is from genome assembly GCA_036391935.1 of Burkholderiaceae bacterium. Taxonomy (GTDB): domain Bacteria; phylum Pseudomonadota; class Gammaproteobacteria; order Burkholderiales; family Burkholderiaceae_D; genus PKWO01. The sequence continues at coordinate 3,610 of DASVYZ010000097.1, forward strand.
AACTCGCGACGCAAAATCTTGCCCACGTTCGACTTCGGCAGCTCGGTGCGGAACTCGATGTACTTGGGTTTCTTGTAGGCGGTGAAGTTGGCCTTGCAGAACTCGGTCACCTGTTCCACCGTCAGGTTCGGGTCTTTGCGCACCACGAACAATTTGACGGCTTCGCCGGTGTTGGCATCGGGCACGCCGATACAGGCACATTCCATCACGCCGGGGCAACCCGCCACCACTTCTTCGATTTCGGTTGGGTACACGTTGAAACCCGACACCAGGATCATGTCTTTCTTGCGGTCGACGATGCGGGTGTACCCACGTTCATCCATGATGCCGACGTCGCCCGATTTGAAGAAACCGTCGGCCGTCATGACCTTGGCGGTTTCTTCCGGACGGTTCCAGTAGCCGGCCATCACCTGCGGGCCGCGGATAGCGATCTCGCCGGGCTGGCCGAGCGGCACGGGCTTGCCCTCGTCATCGAGAATCGCGATCTCGGTCGATGGCGCCGGCAAGCCGATCGAACCGGTGTACTCGGTCGTGTCGGCCGGGTTGCAGGTCGCCATCGGCGACGTTTCGGACAAGCCGTAACCTTCGGCAATCGGGCACCCCGTGACCTTGAACCAGCGGTCCGCCACCGGGCGCTGCACGGCCATGCCGCCGCCGTTCGATACCTTGAGGCTGGAAAAGTCGAGCTTCGCAAAATCGGGATTGTTCAACAAGCCGTTGAACAGCGTATTCACGGCCGGGAACATGTTGAACTTGTAGTTGGCCAATTCCTTGATGAAGCCCGGGATGTCGCGCGGATTCGGGATCAGGATGTTCATCGCGCCGGCGCGCGTGCCGAGCAGGCAGCACGAGGTCAACGCAAAGATGTGGTACAGCGGCAAGGCACACACCACGATCAATTGCTCGACCTTGGGTTCCTTGTCCAGCGCGGGCTGCAGCCAGCTTTCCGATTGCAGCACGTTGGCGATGATATTGCGATGCGTCAGCGTGGCCCCCTTCGATACGCCGGTCGTGCCGCCCGTGTATTGCAGGAAGGCGA
>DASVYZ010000098.1:0-4561 GCA_036391935.1 Burkholderiaceae bacterium
CTCGATTGTGGAACAGGGCTTGCTGATCCTGAAAAACCTCGACCACCGGGGCGCCGTCGGCGCCGATAAGCTGATGGGCGACGGTGCGGGCATTCTGCTCCAGATTCCCGACCAGTACTACCGCGAAGAAATGCACAAGCAGGGCGTCGACTTGCCGCCGCCCGGCGAATACGGCGTCGGCATGATCTTCCTGCCCAAGGAGCACGCCTCGCGCATCGCTTGCGAACAGGAAATCGAGCGCGCCATCCTTGCCGAAGGCCAGGTGCTGCTCGGCTGGCGCGATGTGCCGGTCGATATCGACATGCCGATGTCGCCCACTGTGCGCGCCAAGGAGCCGGTGATCCGGCAGGTCTTCATCGGCCGCGGCCAAGACATCATGGTGACCGATGCATTGGAGCGCAAGCTGTACGTGATCCGCAAATCCTCGGGTCACGCGATCCAGGCGTTGAACCTGCTGCACGGCAAGGAATTTTTCGTGCCCTCGATGTCGGCCCGCACCGTGGTCTACAAGGGCTTGCTGCTGGCGGATCAGGTCGGCGTTTATTACAAGGACTTGCAGGACGAGCGTTGCATCTCGGCCTTGGCCCTGGTGCACCAGCGCTTCTCCACCAACACCTTCCCCGAGTGGCCGCTGGCCCATCCCTACCGCCTGATTGCTCACAACGGCGAAATCAATACGGTCAAGGGCAACTTCAACTGGATGCGCGCGCGCGAAGGCGTGATGAAGTCGGCCGTGCTGGGTGACGATCTCAAGAAACTCTTTCCGCTGATCTACGAAGGCCAGTCCGACACGGCTTGCTTCGACAATGTGCTGGAACTGCTCTTGATGGCGGGCTATCCGCTGGCCCAGGCGATGATGATGATGATCCCCGAGGCCTGGGAAAACCACACGCTGATGGACGACAACCGCCGTGCCTTCTACGAATACCATGCCGCGATGATGGAGCCCTGGGACGGCCCGGCGGCGATGGCCTTCACCGACGGCCGCCACATCGGCGGCACGCTGGACCGCAACGGCTTGCGGCCGGCGCGCTACATCGTCACCGACGACGACCTGGTCGTGATGGCGTCCGAATCGGGGGTATTGCCAATCCCGGAGTCGAAGATCATCAAGAAGTGGCGCCTGCAGCCTGGCAAGATGTTCCTGATCGACCTGGAAGCCGGCCGCATCATCGACGACAAGGAGTTGAAGGACACTTACGCGAACGCCAAGCCCTACAAGCAATGGATCAACTCGGTGCGTATCAAGCTCGGCGGCCTGAAGGCGCTCCCGTCCGATATGGCGGATGCACCGAACGCCACGCCGCTGCTCGATCGCCAGCAAGTGTTCGGCTACACGCAGGAAGATCTCAAGGTCGTCCTGGCGCCGATGGCGACCGGCGGCGAAGAAGCCATCGGCTCCATGGGCAATGATTCGCCGTTGGCAGTGATGTCGAACAAGAACAAGACGCTGTACCATTACTTCAAGCAACTCTTCGCCCAAGTGACGAACCCGCCGATCGATCCGATCCGCGAAGCGATGGTGATGTCGCTGGTGTCCTTCATCGGCCCCAAGCCGAACATGCTCGATACCAACAACATCAACCCGCCGATGCGCCTCGAAGTGCAGCAGCCTATCCTCGATTTTGAGGATATCGCCAAGCTGCGCAATATCAGCGCGCACACCACGGGCAAATTCAAGTCCTATGAATTGAACATCTGCTATCCCGTGTCCTGGGGCAAGGAGGGCATCGAAGCCTGGCTCGCCTCGCTGTGCGCCAAGGCCGTCGATGCGGTCAAGTCGGGCCATAACATCCTGATCGTGTCCGACCGCAAAGTTGATGCGGACCAGGTTGCGATTCCCGCCTTGTTGGCCACGTCGGCAATTCATTTGCACCTGGTTTCCAAGGGATTGCGCACGTCGACCGGCTTGGTCGTTGAAACCGGATCGGCACGCGAGACGCACCATTTTGCCTTGCTCGCCGGCTACGGCGCCGAAGCGATCCATCCCTATCTCGCGATGGAAACGCTGGCCGACCTCGCTCCCAAACTGGCCGAGGGCTTGACTGCGGAAAAAGCCATCGCCAATTTCCAGAAGGCGATAGGCAAGGGCTTGCACAAGGTCATGTCCAAGATGGGCATCTCGACTTATATGTCTTACTGCGGCGCGCAGATCTTCGAAGCCATCGGCTTGAACAGCGCCATGGTCAACAAGTATTTCAAGGGAACGGCGTCCAACGTCGAAGGCATAGGCGTGTTCGAAGTCGCGGAAGAAGCCTTGCGCCTGCACCGCCTGGCTTTTTCCAACGACCCGGTGCTGGCCAATGCGCTCGACGCGGGCGGCGAATACGCCTTCCGCATTCGCGGCGAAGACCATATGTGGACGCCGGATGCGATCGCCAAGCTGCAGCACTCGACGCGTTCCAACAACTTCAGCACCTACAAGGAGTACGCGCAGATCATCAACGATCAATCGAAGCGCCACATGACGCTGCGCGGCTTGTTCGAATTCAAGTTCGATCCCGCCAAGGTGATCCCGCTCGACGAAGTGGAGCCGGCCAAGGAAATCGTCAAGCGCTTCGCCACCGGCGCGATGTCGCTCGGCTCGATCTCGACCGAAGCGCACACCACGCTGGCGATTGCGATGAACCGCATCGGCGGCCGTTCCAATACCGGCGAAGGCGGCGAGGACGAAAACCGCTACCGCAACGAATTGCGCGGCATCCCGATCAAGAACGGCGACACGCTTGCCTCCATCATCGGCGAAAACCAGGTCGAGGCCGACATTCCCTTGCAGGATGGCGATTCTCTGCGTTCGAGAATCAAGCAGGTGGCCTCGGGCCGTTTCGGCGTCACCACCGAATACCTGACCTCGGCCGACCAGATCCAGATCAAGATGGCGCAGGGCGCCAAGCCCGGCGAGGGCGGCCAGCTGCCCGGCCACAAGGTATCGGAATACATCGCGCGCCTGCGCTTCTCGGTGCCGGGCGTCGGCCTCATTTCGCCGCCGCCGCACCATGACATCTACTCGATCGAAGACCTCGCGCAGCTGATCCACGACTTGAAGAATGCCAACCCCAAGGCTTCGATCTCGGTCAAGCTGGTATCCGAAGTCGGCGTCGGCACGGTGGCGGCCGGCGTGGCCAAGGCCAAGGCCGACCACGTCGTGATCGCCGGGCATGACGGCGGCACGGGCGCCTCGCCGATTTCCTCGGTCAAGCATACCGGCACGCCCTGGGAGCTCGGCCTGGCCGAAACGCAGCAGACCCTGGTCTTGAACCGCTTGCGCGGCCGTATCCGCGTGCAGACCGACGGCCAGGTCAAGACCGGGCGCGACGTCGTCATCGCCGCCTTGCTCGGTGCCGATGAAGTCGGCTTCGCCACGGCGCCCCTTGTCGTCGAAGGCTGCATCATGATGCGCAAGTGCCACTTGAACACTTGCCCGGTCGGCGTGGCCACGCAAGACCCGGTGCTGCGCGCCAAATTCTCCGGCAAGCCCGAGCACGTGGTGAACTATTTCTTCTTCGTCGCCGAAGAAGCGCGCCAGATCATGGCCCAGCTCGGCATCCGCACGTTTGACGAGTTGATCGGCCGCACCGATTTGCTCGACAAGTCCAAGGCCATCGCTCACTGGAAGGCCAAGGGCCTGGACTTCAGCAAGATCTTCCACCAGCCCGACGTGCCGGCCGACGTGCCGCGTTTCCAGGTCGAGTTGCAGGACCATGGCCTGGAAAAAGCGCTGGACAACCGGCTGATCGCGCAGGCGCAATGGGCGCTCGACAAGGGTGAGAAGGTATCCTTCATTTCGCCGGTGAAGAACGTCAACCGTACCGTCGGCACCATGCTCTCGGGCGAAGTGGCGAAAAAGTACGGCCACGCAGGCTTGCCCGACGATACGATCCATATCCAGCTGCAGGGGACGGCTGGCCAATCGGTCGGCGCCTTCCTGGCGCGTGGCGTGACGCTCGACCTGGTCGGCGAAGGCAACGACTACGTCGGGAAGGGGCTCTCGGGCGGCCGCATCATCGTGCGCCCCAATACCGAGTTCCGCGGTTGGGCGGTGGATAACATCATCGTCGGCAATACCGTGCTGTACGGCGCGATCTGCGGCGAGGCCTTCTTGAACGGCGTGGCCGGCGAGCGTTTCGCGGTGCGGAATTCGGGCGCCACGGCAGTTATCGAAGGCTTGGGTGACCACGGCTGCGAATACATGACCGGCGGCACCGTCGTCGTGCTCGGTGCCACGGGCCGCAACTTCGCGGCCGGCATGTCGGGCGGTATCGCCTACGTCTATGACCCGGATGGCGATTTCGCCGCCAAGTGCAACCAGTCCATGGTTACGCTCGAGCCGGTGCTCTCCACCATCGACCAGGAAGCCAAGGGAGATCGCGCCACCTGGCACAAGCTGTCGGCCGACGGCGAGCGCCAGAGCGACGAAGCGATCTTGAAGAACCTGATCGAGCGCCACTTCAAGCACACCGGCAGCACGCGCGCGCGCAATCTGCTCGACGCCTGGGCTGCGGGCCGTGCCAAGTTCGTCAAGGTGTTCCCGAACGAATACAAGCGCGCACTCGCTGAAATG
>DASVYZ010000099.1:0-3933 GCA_036391935.1 Burkholderiaceae bacterium
TGGCGCTGCCCGCCCGAGAACTCGTGCGGGTAGCGGCCGAAGGCTTCCGGCGGCAAGCCGACTTTTTGCAGCCATTGCAATCCGGTTTCGATGCGTTCGGCATCATTCTGTCCTATGCCGTGGATGCGCATCGGTTCGAGCAGGATCTGCCCGACCGTGAAACGCGGGTTGAGCGAGGCATAGGGATTCTGGAACACGATCTGGATGCGCCGCTTGTAAGGCAGGAATTCGCGCTCCGACATGGCAAGAATATCCTTGCCATTGAACCAGGCTTCGCCGCGCGTGGCCCGGTGCAGCCGCATCAGGGTCAGGCCGACCGTCGTCTTGCCCGAGCCCGATTCGCCGACCACGCCCAGCGTCTTGCCGCGCGCCAGGAGGAACGACACGCCATCAACGGCATGGAATTCGCGGCGGCCGAACCAGCCCTCGCTGCTGGTGAAGCTTTTTCCCAGGTTGCGCACGTCAAGCACGATTTCTTCGTCGCCACTCAAGCCACGCCGGCGCTCAGGCGGCGCGGCGCCGCTGCCGCCTTCGAGATAATCGGCAATCACCGGCAGGCGGCGCGGCCGCGCGTCGAGCGTGGGCCGGCAATGCAGCAGCGCCTTGGTGTAGGAATCCCGCGGCTTGTCGAAGACGTCGCGCGTCGCGCCGGCCTCGCGGATTTCGCCGTGGCGCATCACGATGACACGCTCGGCGATGTCGCCGACCAAGGCCAGATCATGCGTGATGAACAGCACCGACATCCTGTGCTTTTTGCGCAAGCGCTCGAGCAAGTCGATGATCTGCTTCTGTATCGTCACGTCGAGCGCCGTGGTCGGCTCATCGGCGATGAGCAGTTTGGGTTCGCAGGCAATCGCCATGGCGATCATCACGCGCTGTTGCTGTCCGCCCGAGAGCTGGCTCGGGTAGGCATCGACGCGGCGCGCCGGCTCGGGCAGGCCGACTTCTTCGAGCAGGGCAACGGCACGCGCGCGTGCCGCCTTGGCATCCATGCCCATGTGCAGGCGCAAGACTTCGGCAATCTGGTAGCCGACCGTGAACACCGGGTTCAAGGACGTCATCGGCTCCTGGAAGATCATCGAGATTTCCTTGCCGCACAGCGCGCGCCGCTCGCGCGCACTCATGGCGAACAAGTCGCGCCCTTCGAATTCCATCTTTGCATCGGGATCGACGACGGCGACTTCGCGCGGCAGCAAACCCATCAAGGCCAGCGAACTGACCGATTTGCCGCTGCCCGATTCGCCAACCAGGGCAACGGTGGTATCGCGCGCAATCTCGAAGGAAATGCCTTTGACCGCTTGCACCGTTTCGCTCTTGCCCGTGCGGAACGAAACCTTGAGGTCCGTGACGCGCAGCAAAATATCGTCTCGATCCATGGCCATTCTCACTTCAGTTTCGGATCAAGCGCGTCGCGCAAGGCATCGGTGAACAAGGAAAACGCCGTCACCAGCACCGCCATGGCAATACTGGCCGCCGCCAGTTGCCACCACTTCCCGAGCATCAATTCATTGCGCGCCTCGTTCAGCATGCTGCCCCATGACACCACGCCGACCGGCACGCCGAAGCCGAGGAAGCTCAGGATCACTTCATACTTGATGAAGCCGACCGAGAGCACCGACATCTGGACCCAAGCCACGTGGCTGACGTTGGGAAAGATATGGGAAAACATGCGGCGCCAGTGCGAAGCGCCGATGGCGCCGGCCGCCAGCACGTATTCGCGCGATTGATGCTTGATATATTCGGCACGCATCAGGCGGAAGGTGCCGGTCCAGCCGGTGAGGGCAAGAATCAGTACGATGGTTGCCACGCCCTTGTGCTGCAGCACGGCCGCCACCGCCATGATCAGAAGCAGATTGGGCACGGCCGTGAAGACGCTGTATACCCAGTTGAGGATATCGTCGACGGCGCGGCCGAAATAGCCGGCGCAGGCGCCGAGCACCGTGCCAAGGAAGGTCGCGAGCAAGGCGGCCAGCAGCCCGACCACGATGGACGTTTCCGAACCCTTGACCGTCTTCTTGATGATATCGCGCCCCCACTTGTCGGCGCCGAAGGGCAGCGTAGGCAAGCGCGCCAAGGTCGCCCTCCGCCCCTCCTTCGCCAACTGCACGCGCAATTGTGCAATCTCCGTCCCAATGGGGTCGACGATGCCGTAGTCCTCAAGCGCGACAGTCGGCGCATCGCCACGCTGCGCCCGCGGGTCGCGCAAAACGTCTTTCAAAGGATCGTGCTGGTTTTCCGGCACGCTCGTGCCCATTGCCGCTTCAGCCTTGTTCGCCTGCGCCGGCGCCCCGGCAAACGAAGGCGGCGCATAGTTCACGCCTATCTCGCGGTCCCAATCGGCGGCAATCAAGCCACTACCCGACAAAGCGATCAATAATAGATAAGCGCCAACTACCGCCAGCGACGCCATGGCCAGCCGGTCGGCGCGCAGGCGGCGCCAGGCCAGCAGCCACAGGCCGGGCGAGCGGGGAAGTGCTGCGGCCGTCATCGCAGTTGCACGCGCGGGTCGGCCGCCTGATACAGCAAGTCGGCCAACAGATTGAAGATCATGGTCGCCGCGGCCACATACACCGTCACGGCCTTAACCACGGGGAAGTCGCTGCGGTCCACCGCCTGGATCACTTCGCGACCTATGCCTGGCACACCGAAGAAATTCTCCAGCAGGAAGACACCGATCAGGAGGCCGGGCAGATTGGCCATGACATAAGTGATGATGGGAATTGCCGCATTGCGCAACACGTGCACCCAGACCACGCGCCGCTCGGAAACCCCTTTGGCGCGGGCCGTGCGCACATAATCCTGCCCCACCTCGTCGAGCACGAAGGTGCGGAACAGGCGCAACGTCGGCGCCACGCCGACCACCAGGCCGATCAGGATGGGCAAGGGCGCATAGCGCAACAGGTTTTCGCCCAAGCCGTCACCCCAGCCCTGCACCGGGAACCAACCCCACTTGAAGGCAAACCAGTACTGGAACGCAATCATGTAGACCAGGATGGAAATCGACATGCCCACCGTGCACGCCACCATGACGGCGCGGTCGGTCAATGAGCCGCGCACGAAGACAATGGCCAGGGCGAGCGCAATCGCGATGACGGTTTCGAGCACCGTCATCGGCAACATCACCATCAGCGAAGGCCCGATGCGGGTAGCGAGTATGTGCGCCACGCTCTCGCCCGTACTCCAGCTGTTGCCGAAATCGAAAGTGACGATTTGCTTGAGGAATATCCACAACTGCACGGTGTAAGGCTGGTCGATGCCGAGCTGGCGGCGGATGTTGGCGATCTGTTCCGCACTCGACATCTTGCCGGCGAGGATATAGGCCGGGTCGCCGCCGACCCAGTTGAACAGGATGAACACCATGACGACGACCCCTGCCATGGTCGGTACCATTTGCCACAGGCGGCGCACGATATAGGCCGTCATCGATGCTCCGCGACGTCCCGCATTACGTCCATGTACACGGACACTGCGCATTCAGGATGGGAGGCTTTTTGAAACCGGACATCGGGGGCTGCCTGATCCGGTTGCGCACCCGCACGGTTCGCGCCAGCCAGCGAGTATCGGCCACCAATTGGCGGCTCATTTTCGCGTGCAAGGCATCGCATTCCAGCCCGGGCGGCATCGCCACGGCTTCCTCGCAAGCCTTGCCTATCCTTGACGACCTGAGCGCCGTCGGACCCGCAATAAGCGGCAAAATCTCCGATAATGCCGCGAACGTCGGCGTTCTTCATCAGCACGATCTTCAACGACGGCACATGCCGCGCCCGCATAGAGGGGGCAGGTTTCGACCGGATGCAGGCTGGTTTGCTGCGGATAGGCCTCGATCGGCGCGCGAGCAGCAACGCCTCCGACAATACCGGTGCCCTGGAAACTGCATGCAGCAAGTCCCGCATTCTCCTGCTTCCTTTTCCTCATCGAATCGATCCGCGAGAG
>DASVYZ010000100.1:0-5627 GCA_036391935.1 Burkholderiaceae bacterium
GCGGCTTGCCGGTTGTCGTGATCGACCATGGGGAAGTCCTGCAACGCGGCAGCGCCTGGGGCGTGGACGAGCAGGGCCAATTGCTGCTCGATACGGCACGGGGGCGCATCGCCATCGTGGCCGGCGACGTTTCGCTACGTGGCGCAGAGGGCTGAGATGCTGCTCCTGGTCGACGCCGGCAATACGCGCATCAAGTGGGCCCTGGCCGATGCCAGCCCGGTCGCACTCCTGGGACAATGGAAGAGTGCCGGTTCGGTGGTGCACGGGCAGATCGGCAGCCTTGCCGCTTCATGGGCCGCGCTCGATGCGACGCGCGTGCTGCTGTCCAACGTTGCCGGTGCCGCCGTGCGCGCCAGCCTCGATAGCATGCTCACTGCGCGCGGCCTCAAACCCGAGTGGCAGACTTCGCAAGCCGGACTGGCGGGGATACGCAATGGCTATCGTCAACCGGCACAGCTGGGCAGCGACCGCTTTTATTCCTCGATAGGCGCGCACGCCCTCTATCCCGATATGGCGCTCATGGTCGTCACGTGCGGCACGGCTACTACGATCGACGCCATCACCGAAGACGGCACATTTCGCGGCGGTCTGATCCTGCCCGGTTTCGGCTTGATGGCGGGGGCGCTCGCGCGCAACACCGCGCAATTGCCCCAGGTCGAAGCCCATGGGGAGGATCTGCTGTTTGCCGACAATACGGAGGAAGCCATCATCGCCGGCTGCATGGCAGCGCAGGCCGGCGCCATCGAGCGCGCCTGGGCCGGCTTTTTGCGCGAATACGGGGACCGCGAAGCGTTGTGCCTGGTTTCGGGCGGCGCCGGCGCGGCGGTGGCGGCCCATCTTGCGATCCCGCATCGCGTTGTGGATAATCTGGTCTTGCCCGGCCTGCAGGCTACAGCCTACATGACCACGCCGCCCTGGCAGCCTGCTAAAGACGACATATAGCGGACAACATATGCTCAAATTCCTGTTCTGGGTCTTGCTCCTCACCAATGCGGCCTTGTTCGCCTACGGAAAGGGTTATTCCTTCCTGCCGGAGGAGCGCGAGCCGGACCGCATGGCGCGCCAGATCAACCCGGAAAGCGTGAAACTGGTTCCGGCATCCTTGGTCGAGGCCAAATCCAGTGCTGCGAATGCCGGCAGCGATGCCGCGGCCACCGCCAAGGCCGAGCCTGCCTCCTGCAGCGAGTTCGGCAGCTTCGACCAAGCCGCGGCCAGGCGCCTCGATGGCGAATTGCAGCCCCTGGCCTTGGGCAGCAGGCTGACGCGCCGCGAAGTCGAAGACGCGGCGCACAACATCGTCTACATTCCACCGCAGGGCAGCAAGGACGGCGCGGAGAAGAAGGCGACCGAATTGCGCCATCTCGGTGTGAGCGACTTCTACATCATCCAGGATGGCGACCTGCGCTGGGGGATTTCTCTGGGCGTATTCAAGACCGAGGAAGCCGCGCGCGCGCAATTGGCGGCGTTGAGCCAGAAAGGCGTGCATAGCGCGCGGCTTGGCACGCGCAATGTCACGAGCACCAAGGTGTTCTACCAGGTGCGTGATCTCGATGCGGCAGGCAAGACGGCGCTGGAGAAGGTGCTGGCCGATTTTCCGCACGCGGACAAGCATGCATGCGAGGGGGCGACAGACGTGAAGGCGCCGGATGTGAAGGCTGCAGCGGCATCCAAGGCAAGTTATCCGCGCGACGCCATCCATTAAAACAAAAGCCATCCCGAGGGATGGCTTTTCGCTCGTACCGCAGGATTTACAGGGCCCGCTGCTCCACCAGCTTTCCGCCTATGGCCTGGAAGATCACCACGGTACCGTCCTTGATGTCGCCCTTGCTGTCGAATTCCACCGAGCCCTGGATCTTGCCGTCGAACGAGCCCTTGGCCAGCTTGGGCAGATAAGTCGCCGGATCGGTCGAGTTGGCTTCTTGCATCGCCTGGGCGAAGATGTGGATGCCGTCATAGGCCAGCGTGGAGTAATTGCCCGGCGCATCGTTGTACTTCTTCTTGTACATGTCGACGAAGCCTGCGCCGGCCGAGAGCCAGGACGAGGGCACGCCGGCGATGGTGCAGTAGAAGTTGCTGTCGGCATCGCCGCCGGCCGATTTGACGGTCGAATCGTCGCACATGGCGTCGGCCGCCACATAGCGCAGGTTGGCATCGTTCTTGCGGATTTCCTTCAACAGCGGAATGCCGACCTTCTGGTCGCCGGCAAACAGCACCACGTCGGCTTTGGCATCCTTGATCTTTTGTGCCAATTCCACGTAATTCGCTTTTTCCGGCGCAACGCTGTCGTGCGGCACGGTCAGGCCCTTGGTTGCGAACACCTTGTTGATTTCCTCGACCAGGCCGGTGCCGAACGGCGTGGCGTCGTCGACCACGTAGATCGATTTTGCGCGCAGCTTGTCCGCCACGAGCAAGCCCAGGGTACGGCCCTGTTGCGAATCGTCCGCAGTGAGGCGGAACGCCGTCTTCAAGCCCTGGCGCGTGTATTTGACATTGGTGGAAACCGAAATCTGCGGGATGCCGGCCGCCGAATAAAGCGTCGAGGCGGGAATGGTGACGCCGGAATTCAAGTGGCCGAATACGCCATTGACCTTGGCGTCGATCAACTGCTTGGCCACCACCTTGCCTTCGTCGGGGCTGGCCTTGTCGTCAACCACCATGATCTCGAAGTGGGCGCGCTTGCCGTCGATGATGAAGCGGTCTTCGTTCAGTTCGTCGGCGGCGGTTTGCGCACCTTGCGCGATGTCCTTGCCGATCTGCGCGAGCGGGCCGCTCATCGGCGCGGCCACGCCGATCTTCACCGTGGTTTCGCGGCTGCAGGCGGCAAGAAGAGAAAGGACGAGAATGGGCGCGACGCGGCGCAAAACACGATACATAGGGACCCCCCCAAGAAGAAACAAGCTGGCTTGATGATAAGACTTTAAGAAACTTCCGATTCGACAGAATCAACTCCGGTTCGATGCGATTGCTTGATGCAAGGCCTGGTCCTCATGTCTGTTGTATGTCGAAAGGACACGGCCTACCCCGTAAGTCTCTCTGATATTAGGTCGGCCGGGCAAGAATTTAATTTGGAATTCGGCGCCATGGGCTGGCGATTGTTGCGGATTGGATTCGCTGCCGGTTCGGCTGCAACGCGGGACAGGCTTAGTTTATTGTCCGGCTGTCTATCCACTTGCGCAAGCAGTCCGGGCAGAGGCAGCTGCGCGTTGCCGCGCTCGCACTGGCCGGCATGTCTTCCAGCGCAAGGCTGGGCAGGGTGGTGCACCAGCAGGGCATGTCATCTTTGCCATCTTGCATGGCGCAAGAGAACTCCTTGCCGCATTGTTCGCAAATGCTCATGGTTCGTGCGATTCGGGGCGGTCTTCCAGCACCGTCAGATTCCGCATGGCTTGGCGCAGCAAGATCATTTGACCATTGAAATTCGTGCAGGCATCGCAGAGTGTCAGATGGGCGCGGATGCGCAGGCGCTCGAACACGCCAAGCTCACGGTCCAAACCTTCCGAGACCAGGCGATGTGCTTCCTTGCAGGTTAGGATGAATTTCATGTCAAATCGTCAAGCATTTTTTGCGGGCTGATTGCCGAACCAGTTCAAATCGAGGCATTCGCGCAATTTCAGCCGTGCGCGATACAGCATTACCCAGGCATTAGACGTGGAAATGCCCAATTCCTTACAGATTTCCTCGGTTTCCAGTTCCAGCCATTCGCGCATCATGAAAATGCGAGCGGTCTTGGCCGGCAGGTTTTCCAGGCAAATTTCCATTACCCGGAAGAAATCTTTTTGCTCCAGCGTGGCATCGGGGTCGCCCCAGGCGCGCGGGCGCTCGATGGTGTGGCCGTCGGGTTTGAACAGCGCGTCGATCACGTCGTCTTCGCTCTGGTCGTCGTTCACATCGAACTGTTGCACGCGTTTGGACGCGCGCAACACGTCGATGATCTTGTGCTTGAGGATGCCGGTGATATACGTGCGCAACGACGACTGGCCGGCGAATTGCTCGGGCTTTTCCAGTACCGCGATCAGGGTGTCCTGGACCACGTCTTCGGCCACGGCGTCGTTGCGCAACTGCAGTGTCGCGAAACGCAGCAGGGCCGGGCGCAGGGCATTGAGTTCGTTGTGTAGGGTGGCGCTCATGATGTAGGCGCAAGGGTAGAGGATAGCGTCCGGAAAAACAAGGGCAACCGGCAGCAAAACCTGGGCAAAACTGAAATCAAATGTTTACGAACGCTCCCGGCGTTTCACTGTAAAATCGCGTCAACGATTTTTCCGGACTTGCCATGGCCACTTTGAACGCACCTGCCGACGATTTGAGCGACGTCGCCCCCCATATCCAGGCGCAGATCCTGGCTGAGGCATTGCCCTATATCCGCAAGTTCCACGGCAAGACAATCGTCGTCAAGTACGGCGGCAATGCCATGACCGAGGAGCGCCTGAAGCACGGCTTCGCGCGCGACGTGATCCTGTTGAAACTGGTCGGCATGAACCCGGTCGTGGTGCACGGCGGCGGCCCGCAGATCGACAACGCCTTGAAGCGGCTGGGCAAGCAAGGCACTTTCGTGCAAGGCATGCGCATCACCGACGAAGATACGATGGAAGTCGTGGAGTGGGTGCTTGGCGGCGAGGTGCAGCAGGATATCGTGATGCTGATCAACCATTACGGCGGCCAGGCGGTCGGCTTGACCGGCAAAGACGGCGGCCTGATCCGCGCGCGCAAAATGATGATGGCCGACCGCGAGAACCCCGGCCAATTCCTCGATATCGGCTATGTCGGCGAAATCGATGCGATCAACCCCGCCGTGGTCAAGGCATTGCAGGACGACGCCTTCATCCCCATCATCTCGCCGATCGGCTTCGGCGAAGACGGCCAGGCCTACAACATCAATGCCGACCTCGTGGCCGGCAAGATCGCGGAAATCCTGAAGGCCGAGAAGCTGATCATGATGACCAACATCCCCGGCGTGATGGACAAGAGCGGCAATCTGGTGACCGACCTCTCGGCACGGGAGATCGACGAGATGTTCGCCGACGGGACGATTTCGGGCGGCATGCTGCCCAAGATTTCGTCGGCGCTCGATGCCGCCAAGTCCGGCGTCAACACGGTGCACATCATCGACGGCCGCATCGAGCATTCGCTGCTGCTGGAAGTACTGACCGAACAGGCGTTCGGTACGATGATCCGGTCGCACTGAGACAGAAGCGCACCGCCGTCCGTGGGGTGGCATAGCCGCGGGCGCATTACACCAAGTGTTTTAAAGAAAGCCGTTCGATGGTTGGTGCAATACGCCTGCGGCTATTGCACCCTGCAATTCTTTGGGCGCGACGGCCTGCGTGTCATTTCAATAAATCCGCTCAACCGTAAATCCCTTCTTCTTCAGCAATTCCGGCACTCCCTCCTTGCCAAGCAGGTGCAGCAGGCCGATGGCGACGAAGCCGTTTTCATGTTCCTTGAGCAGCTGCGCGATCTTGTTCGCCATCTTCGGGTTGCGCGCCAGCAGCAAGTCGCGGTAAAAGAAACGGCCGCTCGTGGTCTTGTCGTTCTTCGCTTCGGCCAGCAAGCCCTCAAATGCCTTTTCGTCCGCATGCTCCCAGGCGGCGAGCAATTCCTGGTTCTTCCTGGCTTCCGTGCCCGACTCT
>DASVYZ010000101.1:0-1800 GCA_036391935.1 Burkholderiaceae bacterium
TCGATAAGACGAATGCAGCGTTGAAGGAAATTCTGGCTCGCCCCGAGATCAAGGAACAGATGGCGAAAGCCGGTGCCGCCGTGCATGTCTCGACGCCTAAGGAATTCGGCCAGCACATGGCGGACGAAGTGGCCAAATGGAAAGCAGTCCGCGATAAAGCCGGCCTTGAACCACAATAGTCGTTGAACGTTGTAATCGAAATATCTCAAGAGGAAGATATGGCCGACCAACTCAATGTGCTCGTCATCTGCGGCTCGCTCCGCAAGGGTTCATACAACGCCGCACTGACCCGTGCATTGCCCGGATTGGCGCCGCCTGAAATAAAGCTCGTAACAGCGCCGCCGTTCGAAACGTTGCCACTCTATAACGCCGACATCCAGGAGGGGGCCGGTTTTCCAGGGCCGGCGGAAACTCTCGCGACCGCGATCCGTGCTGCGGATGGCGTGCTGTTCGTGACGCCCGAATACAATTGGTCGATGCCCGGTGGGCTAAAGAACGCAATCGATTGGGTCTCGCGCATGAAGGAGCAGCCGTTCGAGGGCAAGCCCGTGGCTATCCAGTCCTGCTCGACCGGCATGCTCGGCGGCTCTCGCATGCAGTATCACTGGCGTATGTCGATGACCTTCGTGAAGGCGCTCATCTTTGGCACGCCGGAAGTGTTCGTGGCCCAGGCGCAGAACAAATTCGACAAGGAAACGCTCGAGCTGAAGGATCAGCCGACCAAGGACATGGTCAAGATTCAACTCGCTGCCTTCGCCAAGTTCATCAGGCGCATGAAGGCAGGCGCCTAGCCTGCCGGTTGCGCCCGTTTCGGGAATAGCTGCGGCCGCATTTTTGGATGGCAGGCCATCATCTTCGGCGCGTAAGCCGTCTCAGCGCCTAGCTCCTCGGCAGCGTGCCAGGCCCAGCGCGGATCCCACATGGCTCCGCGGGCTAGGCAGATCATATCTGCTTTGCCGGAGGCAACGATGTCTTCCGCCTGCTGGTATCCGGCGATAAGGCCAACCGTCATCGTAGTGATGCCGCTTTCCTTCTTCACTTTTTCGGCGAATGGCGCCTGATAGCCGGGTGCGAGCGGAATCTTCTGCCGTGGGTCGAGTCCGCCGGTCGACACGTCCATGTAATCCATGCCGCGCTTCTTGAGCTCCTTCGCAAGAATTACCGTTTCCTCTGGCGTCCAGCCGCCGTCGACCCAGTCGGTGGCGGACACGCGCATGCCGAGTGGCTTTTGCTCTGGCCATACGGCGCGCACAGCTTCGTACATTTCGATTGCAAAGCGCATGCGGTTTTCAAGCGAGCCGCCGTATTCGTCGACGCGCTGGTTCGAAAGCGGAGATAGGAATTGATGGGCAAGATAGCCGTGAGCGCCGTGCAACTCGATCACGTCGTAACCGATGCGATCGACGCGCTTCGCGGCGGCGGCGAATTCGCCAATGCAGCGCTTGATGTCATCCTTGGTCATGGCGTGCGGCACTACCCAGCCGGTGTCGTAGGGAATCGCCGAAGGCGCCTCGGGCGTCCAGCCGCCTTCCTCCTTGGTCAGGATTGGCTTTCCGCCGGCTGCCGGCGGCGTCGTCGGACCTTTACGGCCCGCATGGGCGAGCTGCACACCGAGTTTGGCAATGCCGTACTGGCGGCAGAAGTCATGCACACGCTTGAGTGCCGCCTCATTCTCGTCCGAATACATGCCGGCGCATTTCGGCGAGATGCGTCCTTGCGGATTGACGTTGGTCATCTCGCACATCACCAGCCCGGCGGCGCCGAGCGACATACTGCCGAGATGCATCAGATGCCAGTCGT
>DASVYZ010000102.1:0-2022 GCA_036391935.1 Burkholderiaceae bacterium
CAAGAAAGTGCAGGACATGCGCTACGGCGAAAACCCGCATCAGTCCGCCGCGTTCTACCGCGATACCGTGCCGGCCGCCGGTTCGCTTGCCAACTACAGGCAGTTGCAAGGCAAGGAGCTGTCGTACAACAACATCGCCGACGCCGACGCCGCCTGGGAATGCGTCAAGACTTTCGGCGAAACCGCCTGCGTCATCATCAAGCACGCCAACCCCTGCGGCGTGGCCGTGGGCGGCAATGCGCTCGAAGCCTATAGCAAGGCCTTCCAGACCGACCCGACTTCGGCCTTCGGCGGCATCATCGCCTTCAATTGCGAACTCGACGGCAATGCCGCCGAAGCGATTGCCAAGCAATTCGTCGAAGTGCTGATCGCGCCAAGCTATACGGAAGCAGCGCGCGCCGTGTTTGCCGCCAAGCAGAACGTGCGTCTCTTGGAAGTGCCGCTGGGCGAAGGTGTCAACGTATTCGATTTCAAGCGTGTCGGCGGCGGTTTGCTGGTGCAATCGCCCGATGCCAAGAACGTGGCCATGGCCGACTTCAAGGTCGTGACCAAGAAACAGCCGACGCAGCAGCAGTTGCAAGACATGATGTTCGCCTGGCGCGTGGCCAAGTTCGTCAAGTCCAATGCCATCGTGTTCTGCGCCAACGGCATGACCATGGGCGTGGGCGCGGGCCAGATGAGCCGCGTCGATTCGGCGCGCATCGCTTCGATCAAGGCGCAAAACGCCAACCTGACGCTGGTCGGTTCGGCCGTGGCGTCGGACGCGTTCTTCCCGTTCCGCGACGGCCTCGACGTGGTGGTGCAGGCCGGCGCGACTGCCGTGGTGCAGCCCGGCGGTTCGATGCGCGACCAGGAAGTGATCGATGCGGCGGACGAACATGGTATCGTCATGATGCTAACGGGCACCCGCCACTTCCGTCATTAATCACGTAACTGCGATCACGTGAAAATCCTAGGCATCGACCCCGGCCTGCGCACTACCGGGTTCGGCGTCATCGATAAGCAGGGCAACAAGCTTGCCTACATCGCCTCGGGCACGATCAAGACGCCCGAGGCCGATTTGCCGCAACGGCTCAAGACCATCTTCGCCGGCGTCTCCGAAATCGCGGCCACGTATGCGCCCGATTGCGCGGCCATCGAAAAAGTTTTCGTCAACGTCAATCCGCAGTCGACGCTCCTGCTCGGCCAGGCGCGCGGCGCGGCGATTTGCGCCCTGGTCAATGCCAGCCTGACGGTTGCCGAATATACGGCGCTGCAATTGAAGCAAGCCGTGGTCGGCCATGGCAAGGCGCAGAAGTCGCAGGTGCAGGAAATGGTGCAGCGGCTGCTGCTCCTGCCGGGCCTGCCTTCGACCGATGCGGCCGATGCCTTGGGCGTGGCGATCTGCCATGCGCACAGCGGTGATTCGCTTGCGGCACTGAGCGCCCTGGCGCCGGGCCTGGTAAAGAAAGGCTTGCGCATACGCGGCGGGCGTTTGATCGGTTAGCTGCCGTTTCTTAGCGAGACTGTTTCTGGATTCTTTCGTCCAGTGATAGCAGTTCGGTCTTGGCTGCTTCCGCTTGTTCAGTCTTGCCTAGCGCCTCCGCGGCTTGCACGTACAGACGTAGGCTAAAGCGTAAGGCAGCAAGCGCCCGATGCGTATTATTGGCTCGCTCCAGTACCTTCCTGCTTAGTTTGACGCTCTCGCCGAATATCGCTTCGGCTTGCTGCCAGTCGCCTTGCGCTTGAGCGGCTTTGCCGACATTGTTGAGCGATACCGAAAGGTCGCGCATGGCTTCCGGGGTAGCGCCAAGGCGTTGCAGCAATTGGCGGCTCAGATCGAGGCTTTCGCGGAAAGCCGCCCCGGCTTGCTGCCAGTCGCCTTGCGCTTGAGCGGCTTTGCCGACATTGTTGAGCGAAATCGAAAGGTCGCGCATGGCTTCCGGGGTAGCGCCAAGGCGTTGCAGCAATTGGCGGCGGAGATCGAGGCTATCGCGGAAAGCCGCCACGGCTTGCTGCCAGTCGCCTTGCGCTTGAGCGGCT
>DASVYZ010000103.1:0-2157 GCA_036391935.1 Burkholderiaceae bacterium
ATAGGCACGCGCGCCGACATACCGCCCGATGCGGTAGTTGACCGCATAACCGGCAAACGTGGCCGTGAATAGCGCCGCCATGGTTGCGCCCAGGCTCAATACGCCATTGGCGCAAAACGCGCCGCAGACGAACAGCAAGGGATCGCCCGGCAAAAAGAACAGCGGCAAAAAACCGGTCTCGCAAAACACGATGGCGAACAGGATCAGGTAAAACAAGGCGCCATAGGCATCGACCAATTGCCGCATCGACTGGTCGATGTGGAAGACGGCGTGAAGGACGTCGGCCCAACTCATACATTCTCCAATAGGCTGCCGTCGGCCAGGATCAAGGCGGTCTTGACCGACAGATCCGGATACAGCGTTTGCACCGCCTCGCGGTATTGCGCCAATTGACGCCGATAGTCCGCGCGCTCGCCGGGCAGCAATTGCCGCTTGTAATCGAGTATCCAGGCTTCGCCGTCGAAACGCACGAAACGGTCCAGGCGCAGGAATTGCCCGTCGTGCGCCAGCTCGAACTCGTTGTGCGCGGCGCGGTATTGCGCCGGATCGAAGAAACGCGCCAGCGCCGCCTGGCCCAGTATCGCCGCAGCCTGCGCGCGCACGATGCCGGCCTGCTCGCGCGTACAGACCAGCCAGCGCGCGATGGCTTCCGTGCCGGGCAGGACCGCGGGCCACTGCCCGGATTGCCCCGAGTGCGTTATGCGCTCCATCAAGCCATGCAAGAGCACGCCTTCGTCGATTTCGTCCGATTGCCGGAGCGGCGCCGGCGCAGCCTCGGGCGGCAAGGCGGGCGGATCGAACAAGGCCATGGAAAAGATATCCGCCAAGGCTTGGGCGCCGGCGCCATCGGCCTGTTCCATCTCGTGCGGGGGCAGGTGGCGCAGCCTGTCGTACCAGCTGCCGGCCACGATGCCCTCCTCGTCCGCCCCCCTGGTACCGGCAACGCCGCTGACGATCAGCATGCGCTTGGCCCGCGTCACGGCGACGTAGAGCAGGTTCCAATCCTCCTGCGCCTTGAGGCGTTCTTCCTCATTGAACAAATGGCTGCGCGCGATGCCGCGCTCGCTCTTGCGCCCAAAGGCGGAAAAATGCGTCGGCCCGTCGCGGTCGAGCGGCCAATCGCACAGGATGCCGACATCCTCGCGCGCCGCTTCGCTATGGTTGGCGTCGAGCAGCACGACGATCTCGGCTTCCAGTCCCTTCGCGCTGTGGATGGTCAGGATGCGCACGGCATCGAAGGCCGCTTCGACATTGGCTTCGTCGGGCGCGTCGCCGCTGTCGCCGCGCCGCAGCGCATGCAGGGCGGCGATGAACTTGGGCAGGCTGGGATAACGGCCCGCATCGAGCGCGAGCGAAAGTTCGAGGAAGGCTTCGATATTCCCGACCGCCTGGCCGCGCATTGCCGCTGGCGCCGCTTCGGCATAGCGCTCCGGCAATTGCCCTTGATGCAGGATCAGGTCGAGCAAGTCGTGCACCGGCAATTGCGGTGCGGCGCGCAACCAGTCGCGCAACAGGCGCGTGATGCGCTCCAGGTGCGGCCGGTCCTGCATCGCCTGCAGCCGGCGCCACCAGCTCCCCTCGCCGCGCGCCAGCGCAATCAGATCGCCGTCTGACGCGCCGCCCATGGGCGACTTCAAGACCTGGGCCAGCGCCAGATCGTCGCCCGGCGTGATCAGGAAATTCAGCAGCGCAATCAAATCGGAAACTTCAAGCGATTCGAGCAGGCCGCCGCGCTTGTCGGATACGAAAGGTACGCCCATTTCGCGCAAGGCTTTTTCATAGGCGGCGAGATGGGCGCGCTTTTTCACCAGCAGCATGGTTTCGGCCCAGGGCGGCTCCTTGCCCGTCTCCTGGCGGATGGCCGCCCGCGCCGCGATCAGGGCCGAAGCGATGGACAAGCCTTCGCGGTAACGCCGTTCGTCTTCCTGTTCCATGCGCGGCGTGGTCAGCGGATCGCGCAAGGTGTTTGCAACCTCCCCTTCGGCGTCCTCTTCGCGAGCCAGTGCCAGCCGCCATACCGCGCCTTCGACATGCGAAGCCGTGGTTTGCGGCGAGAACAAGCCGTTGCCTTGCATGCCCGTATTCAATTCCTCCACCACCGCCCGCGCATTGCGCCGCGTCTGGTTGGTACGCAACAGGTTCGCGCCGCGCTCGGCC
>DASVYZ010000104.1:0-1586 GCA_036391935.1 Burkholderiaceae bacterium
CCAGTGCTACACTGACCGTGCCGCATCCGCGCCTGACGGAACGCGCCTTCGCGCTGATTCCGCTGCTGCAGCTCGATCCCTTCATCAAGATTCCGGGCAAGGGCGCGGCGCATTCGTTTGCGCCGGCCGTGGCAAATCAACGCATCAGCCGACTCTCGGAGTAGGGCAATCCATGGAACTCGATCGCTACCGCTACATTGTCGTGGAAGGCCCGATAGGCGTGGGCAAGACTTCGCTGACGCGCCGTCTGGCAAACGCATTGTCGGCCCAGACGCTGCTCGAACTGCCGCAGGACAACCCGTTCCTGGAAAAGTTTTACCGCGACGCGGCGCGCTATGCGTTGCCGACGCAGATGTTCTTTCTGTTCCAGCGCCTGAACCAATTGCGCGAATTGATGCAGACGGATCTGTTTTCTGCTCCCATCGTGTCGGACTTCCTGCTTGACAAGGACCCGATCTTCGCCACGCTGACCTTGGCCGACGACGAGTTGAATCTGTATCGCCAGATGTACGAGCACCTGAGCCCGCAGGCGCCGGTTCCCGACCTGGTGATCTACCTGCAAGCCGAGCCGCAAGTGCTGATCGAACGCGTCAAAAAGCGCGGAATCGCGATGGAGAGTAATATCTCGGAAAATTATCTTGTCCGTTTGTGCGAAAGCTACAGCCGGTACTTTTATCACTACGATGCGGCGCCGCTGTTGATCGTCAATGCCGAAACGCTCAACCCGATCGAGCGCGAGCAAGACTTCCAGTTGCTGCTGGCCCGCATCAAGAACATGCGCGGCAAGCGCGGGTTCTTCAAGCTTGGGGAATGAACACATGAGTGGCTATTTGCAAGAGACTCCGGCGCGCACCCGCGCCATCACCGCTCCCGGCCTGCGCGGCCTGCGCGAAGCGAAAGACAAGATCACCATGCTGACCTGCTACGACGCCAGCTTCGCGGCCTTGATGGATCGCTGCGGCGTGGAAGTGCTGCTGGTCGGCGACTCGTTGGGCATGGTGTGCCAGGGGCATAATTCCACGCTGCCGGTCACCGTGGCCGATATCGCCTACCACACCGCCTGCGTGGCGCGCGGCAACCAGACGGCGCTATTGATCGCCGACATGCCTTTCGGCTCCTATGGCACGCCCGAAGCGGCCTTCGACAATGCCGTCAAGCTGATGCAAGCCGGGGCCCAGGCGGTCAAGCTCGAAGGCGGCGTATGGCTGGCCGAGACGATCCGCTTCCTCACCGATCGCGCCGTGCCCGTCTGCGCCCACATCGGCCTGACGCCGCAATCGGTGCATCAGTTGGGCGGCTACAAGGTGCAAGGCAAGACCACCGAAGGCGCGGAGCAATTGATGGCCGACGCGCTCGCCGTGCAACAAGCGGGCGCCTCGCTGGTGGTGATCGAAGCCGTGCCTTCGCCCCTGGCCAAGCAGGTGACCGATGCGCTCTTCATTCCCACTATCGGTATCGGCGCCGGCCCCGATTGTTCGGGCCAGGTGCTGGTGGTGCACGATATGTTGAACGTCTTTCCCGGCAAAAGGCGCGCTTCGTGAAGAACTTCATGGAAGGCCAGACCAGCATCGAGGCGGCGATCAAGG
>DASVYZ010000105.1:0-5094 GCA_036391935.1 Burkholderiaceae bacterium
GTCAACAGCGATGGTAGATGTCGTCCAGCCGGACGATGTCGTCTTCGCCGAGATAGCTGCCCGACTGCACTTCGATCAAGTGCAGGGGAACCTTCCCGACATTCTCCAGGCGGTGCGGCGTGCCGATGGGAATATAGGTGGATTCGTTTTCCGTCAGCAATGCCACGCTGTCGCCGCGCGTGACCCTGGCCGTGCCGGCGACGACCACCCAATGCTCGGCCCGATGGTGATGCATCTGCAGCGACAGCTTGCCTCCCGGCTTCACCATGATGCGCTTCACCTGGAAACGGTTGCCGGAATCGAGCCTTTCATAGTGCCCCCAAGGCCGGAACACGGTCGTATGGTCGACATGCTCGCGGCGCGCCCGCTTTTTCAAGTCGTCCACCACCTGGCGCACATCCTGGGCGCTGTCCTTGTGCGCAACGAGAACCGCATCCTTGGTCTCGACCACGACCAGGTCTTCCACCCCGATGACGGCGACATACCTGCCGTCCGCCTGCACCATCGACGTTCTGACGTCATCGACGTACACGTCCCCGCGCAGCACGTTGCCGTCGTCATCGGGCGCAAGCAGGTCAAACAGGGCAGGCCAGGAACCGACGTCGCTCCAGCCCATCTCCACCGGCACCACGGCGCCGTCGCGCCCGCCTTCCATGACGGCGCAGTCGATCGACTCGGCAGGGCATTCCTGGAACGGGACTTCGTCGAGCCGTTCGAAGTCCAGATCGCGGTAGGCGTCGCGAAACGCGCGCGCGCATTGGCGCGCGATGGCCGGGCGCGCACTCTCCAGCTTGGCAAGGTAATCGGCCGCGCGGAAAAGGAACATGCCGCTGTTCCAGCAATACTCGTTTGTGGCGATCAGGGCCTGCGCCGTTGCCGCATCGGGCTTTTCCACGAAACGGTCGATGGCGAAACATCCGGGCATGTCCGGCAAAGGCGCCCCCTGCCGGATATATCCATAGCCCGTGTGCGCCGACGCCGGCACCACGCCGAACGTCACCATGTGCCCGGCCGCGGCGCAAGGCAGCCCGCGTTGCACGGCCCGACGGAATGCCGCTTCGTCGGCAATGGCATGGTCCGCCGGCATCAGCAGCATGACGGCCTCGGGGTCCTTGGCCAAAAGGGACATGGCCGCCGCGGCCGCGGCCGGCGCGGTATTCCTGCCGCAGGGTTCGAGCAGGATGGCAAGCGGCGTCACGCCGATTTCCCTGAGCTGTTCGGCGACGAGGAAACGGTGCTCGCTGCCGCAGACGACGATGGGCGCCGCGCCGTCGCCCATCATCCGGGCGCGCTCCGCGGTCTGCTGCAACATGGTTCTTTCCGACAACAGCGGAAGAAGCTGCTTGGGGGTGGATTCCCGGGAGAGCGGCCAAAGGCGCGTCCCGGAACCGCCCGCCAGTATCACGGGATGGATTTGCATGGATGTTCCTCTTTGCATGGGCGGTATCGTCGAAGCCGGTCGCGAAAACACGCCCGGTCGATATTGAACCCCGGCGCCGCAAGCGTTTTGACAAAAATCAGGGACACGCGGCGCGCAGGTTTGAGAAATGTCAACGGTGCGCCGGTAGGCGATGCTAGAGTAAATTTTCACTCACCCCCAAGCAAAGGAATCGAGATGACCGTCAAACACAGCAAATCCGGCTCAGGCGCCTCCGCCGGCACCAGGAAGACGCCCGAAGCGCAAAAGAAACTCGCCGCGCCGCACCCTGCCCTGGCGCTGGAAGACCAGGTGATCCAGGATGGGATTGTCGACATGCTTTCCGGCCTGACGACAATCGAAACCGATATCACGTCCCTGGCCCGAAAAACCGTGTCGGACACCCTGCGGACCGGCGGCCTGGCTGCCGGCGAACTGGTCGGCATCGTCAACCATGTCGTCCTCGGCACCGTAAGCGCCGCGGAACAGGTGGGCGCCGGATTGACCATGAGCATCAAGGG
This sequence comes from Burkholderiaceae bacterium, assembly GCA_036391935.1. GTDB lineage: Bacteria > Pseudomonadota > Gammaproteobacteria > Burkholderiales > Burkholderiaceae_D > PKWO01. The sequence continues at coordinate 1,939 of DASVYZ010000105.1, forward strand.
TGTCGCCAAGGGCATCGTGATGGGTGTGCACGATGTGAACGGCGACGTCATCGACGCCTCGGCCGAAACCATCCGCTCCGTCATCCATCATGGCGCCGCCATCGGCGCCGACGTGGGCGCCATTACGCGGCACGCGGTCGAAGGCGTGATCGAAGCGGTGGCGGAAATGGGCGGCGACGTGGCGCATGTCGCCAAGAGGGCCATCGAAAGCGCGATCGAGGAGGCGGGCAACATCGGCAAGCTCGCCATCCGGACCGTCAAGGACGTGTTGACCGGCGTCGTGAGCGAAACCGACCTTGAGATCGGCGCCATGGCCCATGCTGCCGAAGACAAGGCGCTGGCCGCCCGCCAGACGCACCGCCACCATAGCTGAGCCGGGCGGCGTGCCGCCTGCGGCGGCGCGCCGCCGCGCCATGGCGCTTCATTCGCACATTCATCCGCGCATCCACTCGAGCAGCTTGCGATACACGTCCCGGCTGTCGAGCAGTTCCAGGTGATTGACGCCGTAGGCGATCCATTGCCGGGCAGGCGGAAAGGCCAGATCGCGCAGCCGGTCGCCATGGCGGCCCAAGGCCGACTCCGGCATCATCAGGCCGTCCCCGAGGAGACGGCTGCGCAGGTCGGACTCGCGCCGGCCCGCCGCGCCGGCAACGGCATAACATTTCACCCCCGCCGGAAGCGGCACCGGGCGCCGGCAATCGTCCTTGTGTTCCAGGTCGCGGCCCTGCCAATCTTCATCGAGCAAGTTTCCATAACGCAGATCGGTAATGCCGGCGCTGCGGACCCTGCCGAACCGGGCCAGCGGCAAGGTAAGCATGTTGCGGTCGAGCACGGCGACGAGCCAGTTGCCGCCGCGCTCGATGGGCGAACCGTGATGCGGCGTGCCGAGAAAAACCATCTTGCGCAGCCGGCGCGGCCAGGAATGGCCGTATTCCCCGGCGTAGTGGCAGGCGCTGCGGGCGACCAGGCCGCCCATGCTGTGGCACAGCAGGTCAAGCTGCCTGATTTCCACCGGCCACTGTTCCACCAGCAATTCAAGCAGCATGGCCAGCTCGCGGCCGTTGTGCGACACATGCCGGCCGGAATTGTAGTGCAGGTAGAGCGGCGTATAGCCGAGCTCCCTGGCCAATGCCAGGCCATGATCGTGGCCCCGCCTGCGCCATTGCAGATCGTTCCGGCACAGGCCATGGACCATGACGAGAATTTTCCGCTGCGCGTCGGGAAACCGCTGGGCCAGCGCGCGCCTTTCGATGCGCACAGCCTTGCCTTGGCTGCGCAAGTGCATGGCGATCGCCCAGGGATGCGCCGACTCCGCCAGATAGTCGCCTATCACGCCGTTGAGCGCCGACAGCACCGCCTCCCTTTCCGGGGAGAAGGCGGCATGGCGATGATGCGCCAGGGCCGTATCGAAACGCCTGTCCAGCCAGGCCGACAATTGCCGCGCGTTCTTGCGGAATGTGTCGAGGGTATCCGCGCCGGGGAAGGCCTTGCCGCCGACGCCGCCCTGGATCGTCTCGGCCAAATCGGCGATGCTCTCCGCCGCCTTGATCGCCAGGCGCCCGACGCCATGCAGGTCGGCGATATGAAAATGGCGCTTCCCCCTGGCGCGCTGCGGCGCCGCCGGAACAATCGCGACCTGACTGCTTTTGCGCGGCCTCATGTCGGGACGTCGGCGCCCTTGCGGTCGAGCCGGAACGCTCAATGCGCTTCCGCGGCCGGATGCGACGCGTCCCGCACCTCTTCATCGCGAACCAGGCGGCGCAAGACCTTGCCGATGTTCGACTTGGGCAACGGGGTCTCACGCAGATCGAAATATTTCGGCACCTTGTAACCCGTCAGATTCTTGCGGCAATGATCGGCCAGATCTTCGGCGGTCAAGGCCATATCGTTCCTCACGACAACCAGCTTCACGGCCTGGTCCGAGCGTTCGTCGGGCACGCCCACCACCGCCACTTCCACGACCCCGGCGAGCATGGACACCACTTCCTCGATCTCGGCCGGAAACACCTTGAAGCCCGAGACGACGATGACATCCTTCTTCCGGTCCAGCAGCTTGACATAGCCTTCGGCATCGACGACGCCGATATCGCCGGTATGAAGCCAGCCGTCGTCGGTCAGAACAAGCCTGGTCTCGTCGGGCCGGTTCCAGTAGCCCTTCATGACCTGAGGCCCGCGCACCAGGATCTCGCCGCTTTGCCCGAGCGGCAGCTCCCGGCCTTCATCGTCGCAGATCGCCACCTCGGTCGACGGCAGCGGCAAGCCCGCCCGCCCCGAAAATTCCGCCGCATTGAGCGGATTGGCGCAGACGATGGGCGAACATTCGGTCAATCCATAACCCTCGATCATCTGGGTGCCGAAAACCTGCCGCCATTTTTCGGCAACCGGGCGTTGCACCGCCATGCCGCCGGCGATGACCAGCTTGAGCGTGCGCGGCTTGAGCTCGCTCACCTCTTCGAAGTTGAGAATCGCGTTGAACAGCGTATTGACGCCGATCATCACGCTGAAGTCGGAATGCTTCAGCTCCTTCACCAGGCCGTGCAGGTCGCGCGGGTCGGTGATCAGGATATTGCTTGCCCCCAGCCTCATGAAGGACAGCATCGCCATCAGCGCGAAGATATGGTAAAGCGGCAACGGGATCACCGCGATCTCCTCGCCCTCTTTCAATACCCCCGATACCCAGGCGAGGGTCTGCTCGACATTGGCAGCCATGTTGCCGTGCGTAAGAACCGCCCCTTTCGGCACGCCGGTCGTGCCGCCCGTATATTGCAGAAAGGCGATATCTTCCGCTGCCGGACGGGCCGGCGTGAAACTCAGGCCCCGCCCGGCCTCCAATGCCTCCTTGAAGCCGACCGCGCCCGGGATATTCCAATGCGGCACCATGTGGCGCACATACTTCACAGCCAGGTTCACCATGGCCCCTTTGGCAAGGCCCAGCAGGTCGCCGACACCTGTGACCACGACGTGGCGCACCTGGGTCGCCGGCAAGGCCCGTTCCAGCACGTGGGCAAAATTTTCCAGCACGACGACGACCGTCGCACCGGAATCGTTAAGCTGATACTCAAGCTCCCGCGCGGTGTATTGCGGATTCACATTCACCACCACGCCGCCGGCGCCGAACACGCCGAACAGGGCAACGGGATACTGCAACAGGTTGGG
>DASVYZ010000106.1:0-2837 GCA_036391935.1 Burkholderiaceae bacterium
GATGCTCGGGAATCCGCCGTCCGATGCCGGCGCAGGCTGAGGCGGCGGCATGGCTTTGGCCTTGGCAGCCGCAGCCGCTTCCAGGCTCTGCTTCAAGCGCGCCACCAGGCCCGCCGGTATGCCGAAACTGCGGTCGGCCAGGGCGACCAGGATGCCGACTTCGGGCGAAAGCAGCTTGACGATCTCCGCGCCGTGCAGGTGCGCCGCATTTTCGCCGCGGTCTTCAAGCAATTGGCGGTCTTCGGCGATAGTGACGATGCGCTTGCCCGATTGCGGATGCTTGCCCAGCTTGAACTGCTGACCGGATTCCGCGCCATCACGCGCAAGCGGCACAAAGAAGCGGGTTTTGACGAAGCGTTTCCAGGTGGGATTGTAGTCACCCGAGGTTTGAGAGGCGGCAACGATGTGTTCGAAAGTTTCGGCGCTCATGCGAAGTCCAGGCTGTTTTTATGACAAAGAAGACACAGGATTAACCCCGTCAAGTACGGAGGGGCTCTACAGCACGGGTGATTTGACGCAGTCCGTCAGAAGGCACGGGAAGAAGACAGTGCCGGCGGCACGCGCTCCGCCTGGTACAGGCTAAGCGTTTCCCCCTTGCCAAATTTACCGGAAGTGCAATGCACATGCATTTTCGTTGTCCTTTCCCTGTCGACTTCTTACCGTTCGCCCTATTGCAATGGCTTTTATATCCTAATGTTAATGGATTTTTAATAGGCAATATCGGAAATTTGCGCAAAAAAGCGCCCTTTTCCATCGGCCATTGGAAAATTGTGCCGATTCCCGTCTGGCCAGGCATGGCGATAAAGCTGCTCCGCAGCCTGCGCGTTCTGCTATGATCGAAGCGACCCAATTAATGTTTGGCAAGAGGCTTCACTGGCCGAACGGAACGAATCACCGTCACTGCGGTCAATGTTGAGGTCGAGCAAGTCGTTTGCTTGCTGATTACTGTTTTAGAGGAACGTGCATGAAGAAGAAACTGCTGTCGGTCTTGCTGACCATGGCCATCTGTACCATCTCGGCAGGCGCCATCGCGAATGCGCCCGAAGCAACCGGCAAAACGGCTCCCCCGGTACTACAACCCCTGCCCCAGGAGTCGCAGGCCGCCTATCTTTCGGCCGAAGTGCTGTCGCACTACCACTACAAGACCATGCCGCTCGATAACGCGATGTCGGAAAAGATTTTCGACCGTTATCTGAAGTCGCTCGACGGCGAAAAGCTCTTCTTCACCCAGGCCGATATCGACCGGATTTCGTCCTACAAACTCAAAATGAGCGATGCAGTCAGCAAGGGTGAACTGGCCGCGCCGTTCGCCATCTACAATCTCTACGAGCAACGCGCGAATGAGCGCCTCAATTATGCCGAGAGCCTGCTGGCCAAGGGCTTCGATTTCAATGCCAAGGAAAGCTACCAATACAACCGTTCCAAAGCTTCCTGGGCCAAGTCGGACGACGAGATTCGCGATCTGTGGCGCAAGCGCGTCAAGAACGATTACCTGCGCCTGAAGCTGGCGGGCAAGGACGACAAGAGCATCGTTGCCACGCTGACCAAGCGTTACGACAATTACATCGCGCGCATCAACAAGTCCAAGCCGGAAGACACCTTTCAGATCTTCATGGATGCCTATGCCATGTCGATCGACCCGCACACCAATTATCTCGGCCCGCGCGCCACGGAGGACTTCGATATCTCGATGAAGCTTTCGCTGATCGGCATTGGTGCCGTGCTGCAGGAGCGCGACGATTACACCGTGATCCGCGAACTCGTGCCCGGCGGCCCGGCTGCATTGTCGGGCAAGCTCAAGGTGGGCGACCGGATCGTCGGCGTATCGCAAGGCGACAAGAACCAGATGACCGACGTGATGGGGTGGCGCCTCGACGATACCGTGGCGCTGATCCGCGGCGCCGCCGATTCGACCGTGCTGCTCGACGTGATCCCGGTGGATGCCGGCCCGGACGGCAAGCACGCCACCATTGCCCTGGTGCGCAAGAAGATCAAGCTTGAAGAGCGCGGCGCCAAGGACAGCGTAATCGAAGTCAAGGAAGGCAATGCCACGCGCCGCGTCGGCGTGATTACCCTGCCTGCCTTCTACCAGGACATGGATGCGCGCCAGCAGGGCGAGCAGAACTTCACCAGCGCCACGCGCGACGTGGCACGCCTGGTCGTCAAGCTGAAAAAGGAGAAGGTCGACAGCCTGTTGATCGACCTGCGCAACAACGGCGGCGGCTCCCTGAATGAAGCGGTCGAATTGACCGGCCTGTTCGTCGCCAAGGGCCCCGTGGTGCAGCAGCGCGACGCCAACGGCAAGGTCACGGTGGAAAACGACACCAGCGACGTCGCCCTCTGGGATGGCCCCCTGGGCGTCCTGATCAACCGCGGTTCGGCTTCGGCTTCGGAAATCTTCGCCGCCGCGATCCAGGATTACGGCCGCGGCGTGATCATCGGCGAATCGAGCTTCGGCAAGGGCACGGTGCAAAGCCTGGCGCGCCTGAACCAGATGATCCACAGCGAAAAGCCCGACCTCGGCGAATTGAAGTACACGCGCGCGCAATTCTTCCGCATCAACGGCGGCACGACGCAATTGCGCGGCGTGGTGCCCGACATCTCCTTCCCCAGCTTCAGCGACACGGAAGATTTCGGCGAAGCCAGTTTCGACAACGCCCTGCCCTGGAGCCAGATCAAGCCTGCCGACTACAAGGCCGAGGGCGATCTGTCCGATCTGGTCCCGGCGCTGCAAGCCAGGCACGCCGCGCGCGTCAAGACCGACCGCGACTTCCAGAATCTTGAGGAAGACGTGGCCGAGGCACAGGCGTTGCGCAAGAAGAACCTGCTCTCGCTGA
>DASVYZ010000107.1:0-3647 GCA_036391935.1 Burkholderiaceae bacterium
GCGCGCCGGGCATCGTCCGCCGCAGCCTTCTGCCATGCCGGCTTGGCAGAAGGCAGTTTCGAGGTGGGTCCATCGCGCCTTCTATCTGGTGCTGGCCGCCTTGCCCTTGAGCGGCTACACGCATCGCATGGCGGGCAACCATCCAGTGAGCTTTTGGGGGGTGTTCAATTGGCCGATGCTGATCGATCCGAGCGAGCCTTTGCGTTTGCTGACCGACAAGATTCATGTTGCGCTGGCTATTGCGCTGATCGGCCTGCTGGCGCTGCATCTGGGGGCTGTTGTGAAGCACACGCTGATCGATCGTGATGGGATTTTGAAGCGGATGTTTTGATTTGGCGCCAGCCGTGACCAGTAAGTCCGGTTGACGCCTTGGTGCTTCCCACCCATCACCTACGGGCGCCTGATCGCCTGGCAGGCACGACGCCCGTCGTTCGCGGCCTGCGCATGCCTGTGCGACGCACATGACTCGGCAAGCGCCAGCAATTAGGAGATTCAAGTCAGCGCGGAAATGTGCAATGGCATGTTGAAATCGGTTACCGGCGCGAGGTGCTTCCGCTTCATCGAACCGAGGCATTCTGTGTATGATGAGCACTCCAACATTGCGGCCAGCGTCGGGCAAATGCGTGGACAATCGAGTACCCGACGGCGGGCAGCCCACATAATCGGAGAACACATGTTTGATCACGTCAAAATCGGCGTCAGCGACTTTGCTGCCAGCAAGGCTTTCTATACCAAGGTGCTCGCAACGCTAGGCGTGCGCGCCGGAGCGGAAGGGGTGCCGACATATGGTATCGAGTTCTGCGGCGACGGCACGGTTTCCTTCATCCTGTTCCAGACGGACGAGAAGCCGGCGCATCTGCACATTGCCTTCGAAGCGAAGAACCGCCAGCAGGTCGAGGCCTTCTATCGCGCTGCTCTGGAAGCCGGCGCCAAGGACAATGGCGCGCCGGGGTTGCGCCCGAACTACAACGCGAACTATTATGCGGCGTTCGTCATCGACCCGGACGGACATAACATCGAGGCGGTTTGCCACGAAACGGCGGCGTGATCCGCGTTTCCAGGCGCCGTTAGGCCCGCAGGCGAAGGCTCCAAGGCGTCAACCGCACTTGGAACTGCGGCCCCGCTTCATTCCGAGGACGCCGGATCGGCACCCTCGGCCCGCTCCACGCGCCAACCATTGGAAATGGGATAACGCCGCTCCTTCGCCAGGGCTTTGCGCGTGATCTTCGGCCCAGGGGGCGCCTGATGCCGTTTTCTTTGCGCCGCGTCCAGTTTGCCCTGCACCTCATCGACCAAGGGGCGTTCGTATCCGCGCGCGACGATTTGGGAGGCGGCCAGCCCCTGCTCAAGCAGCAGCTCGAGTATCGCGTCAAGCACGGGGTAGGGCGGCAATTGGTCTTCGTCGCGCTGCCCCGGCGCCAGTTCCGCGCTCGGCGGCTTGTCGAATATGCGTTGCGGGATCGGCGCGCCCGCGCCGTTGCGCCAGGCGGCAAGGCGGTAGACGCGGGTCTTGTAGACATCCTTGAGCGGGCTGTAGTCGCCGCACAGGTCGCCGTAGATCGTGGTGTAGCCGGCCGCCATTTCCGACTTGTTGCCCGTGTTGATCAAGAGCCTGGCGGTTTTTCTCGCTCTGGCCAGCAACAGGCTGGCGCGCAGGCGGGTCTGGTTTTCCTGGAGGATGGCATCGGTTATCGGGCCGGCCATGGCGGCGAATGCGCGCATGCCCGCTTCGATGGGGATTTCCTCGCACGCGATGCCGAGGCGGCCGGCGCAGGCGAAGGCGTCTTCGCGGCTTTCCCCGGAGGTGATCGGGGAGGGCAGGAACAGCGCTTCGACGCGCCCGGGGCCGAAGGCGTCGGCCGCGATGGCGGCGCACAGCGCCGAATCGATGCCGCCCGACATGCCCAACACCGCGCCGACATAGCCGTTGCGGCTGGCAAATTCGCGCAAGGCCAGTACCAGCGCCTGATAGGTGAGTTGATCCTCGGGCAGGGGAGGGGCCGGTACCGATTGCGGCACGACCCAGCGGCCCTGGTCCCGCACCAGGCGGATTGCCTGAACATCCTCGCGCAGCGCGGCAAGGCGCGCAGCCAACTGTCCATCGGCGCCAATGACGAAGCTGCCGCCGTCGAATATCAGATCGTCTTCCACGGCAACCAGGTTCAGGTAGAGCAGGGGCAGGCCGCATTCCCGCACGCGCGCCTTGCAGGTCTCTTCGCGCTCGTTTTGCTTGCCCGATTCGAAGGGCGAGGCATTGAGGCAGATCAGCACCTCGGCCCCGGCGGCGGCGAGTTCGCCCGCCGCGAGCGGGCTCCAGATGTCTTCGCAGATCAGCACCCCCAGCTTGATTTCTCCCAATCGCAGCACATGGGAAGCCGTCCCGGCCTGGAAGTAGCGCTTCTCGTCGAACACGCCATGATTGGGCAATGCGCGCTTGTCTTGCGTGCCGATCATTTCGCCGCCGGCGTACAGGAAGGCGGAATTGTGCAGGCGTTCGCCCTCGCGCCTGACCGCGCCCAGCAGCATGGCGCAGCCATCGCGCGTCAATTGTGCGCATTGCGCCAGCCTCTCATCGTGGCTGTCGAGAAAATCGCGGTCGAACAGCAAGTCTTGCGGCGGATAGCCGCTCAGGGCCATTTCGGGAAACACGACCAGGTCGGCATGAATCCGCGTCGCCGCGCGATGATAGGCGGCGATACGCTCCGTGTTTGCGCGCAGGCTGCCCACGCGGAAGTTCCCCTGCGCCAGCGCAATCGTGAATGTCGCGATGGTGTCCGGCATGGGGGCTCCTGATTTCAATGGACGGTGCGGGTGGAGAAGGTGATGCTGGCATCATGCCAGAAAAAACGCTGATGTCGGGCGAAAACGATGCGGATCGGGGGCGGAAGCATGATTCGCAATGGTGCGACACTTCCGCGGTTGATTCATGTCGTCTCGAACTCTCTGCAACAACATCTTCTTTCAATTATTCGATGGCTGGGAAGCTTGAGTCGCCGAGCGCATTTCTTCGTCAACATCCAGGCCAAGCATATTCGCGATTTTCGCCAATGTGGCAACCGCAATCTTAAGATTTTGCTCGAATGCGGCGGGCGTTTGGGCATACCTGATCGAATAGATATTGACCGCCTCGCTTGTGCAATCGAGCGCTTCACGGCGCGATTCGGCGTCGCCCTGTTCCGACAGAAGGATGGCGAGATTGTTGAGCGACATCGCCAAGTCCGGCATATAGGCGGCTGGCTGCACTTGGGACAAGGCGCGGCGAATTTCGACCGCCTCGCGCGCGCAGGCGAGGGCTTCGCGGCGCGATTCGGTGTCGTCCTGTTCCGACAGGCGGTTGGCAAGATTGTTGAGCGACATCGCCAAGTTCGGCATATATGCGGCTGGCTGCACCTGGGACAGGTTGCGGTAGGTGTCGAGCGCCTCGCGTGCGCAGGCGAGGGCTTCGCGGCGAGATTCGGCGTCGCCTTGTTCCGATAGACAGATGGCGAAATTGTTGAGCGACATCGCCAAGTTCGGCATATAGGCGGCTGGCTGCACCTGGGACAGGGTGCGGCGAATTTCGAGCGCCTCGCGCGCGCAGGCGAGGGCTTCGTGGCGCGATTCGGCGTCGCCCTGTTCCGACAGGCGGTTGGCAAGATTGTTGAGCG
>DASVYZ010000108.1:0-5271 GCA_036391935.1 Burkholderiaceae bacterium
AAGCCGAACTGCAGGTACGTCTCCTGGTGCGCTCTACGCGCAGCCTGCGCCTGACACCCGATGGCGAGCGCTACCTCGACCACGCCCGTGCCGCGCTGGCAGCGCTGCAAGCCGGGCACGACGCCATCGCGCAGGGGCGCGAATTGATCGCGGGACGGCTCGCGCTGGCCCTGCCCTCGGACCTGGGACGCAACGTGGTATTGCCCTGGCTCAATGAATTCCAGCTCCGGCACCCGGCCGTCAGCCTCCAATTGCACATCAGCGACCGCATGGCCGACCTGTGGCGCCAGCCGGTGGATGTGGCGATACGCTATGGCGACCCGGAGGATTCCAGCCTCGTGGCGCAACCCTTGGTGACGGACAACCGGCGCGTACTGTGCGCCGCACCGCATTGGATCGCGCGCCATGGCAGACCGGAAACGCCGGCGGACCTGCGCCGCTTCAATTGCCTGCGCTTTGCGCTGGCCGACGGTTTGCATGACCGCTGGCGCTTCGTGCGCGACGGGCAAGAGACCGGCGTACGTGTCGACGGCGACCGCACCACCGACGATGCCGAACTGGTGCGGCGCTGGGCCGTGGCCGGCGCCGGCATTGCTTACAAATCGCGGCTCGACGTGCTGGCCGATTTGCGAACGGGATCCCTGGCAGCCTTGTTGCCGCAATACGCAGGGGAAGAAACGCCGCTTTACTTCGTGTGCCCGCATCGCTTGATGCTGACACCGGCGGTGACGGCGTTGCGGGAGATGTTGCAGGCGAAGTTCAAGCAGTATGCGGCCGAGCCTTGATCTATCATAAGCCGTCCAAGGCGCTACAATCTCCCCATTCCAATCCAGGAGACCTCCATGTTCAAGCGATACGCCCTGTTCCTGCTGGCACTATTCCTTGCCGCCAACGCCTCCGCCGCCAATACCCAAGACCTGGCACTGAAAGCCGAAGACGGCGTGACCGTCTACGGCAAGCTCTACAGCGCCGAGCATCCCAAGGCCATCATCCTGCTGTTCCACCAGGCCGGTTCGAATTCGGCCGAATATGCACCGATCGCGCCCAAGCTGGTCGAGATGGGATTTTCCGCACTCGCCATCGATCAGCGCGCCGGCGACAACATGTTCGATCACGTGAACCAGACCGTCAAACATATCGGTCATTCCAGCGATTATCTCGCGGCGCTGCCCGACCTCGAAGCAGCCCTTGCCTATGGCAAGACACAGCACCTGCCCATCGCGGTCTGGGGCAGCAGTTATTCGTCTTCGCTGGTGTTCCTGCTGGCGGCGAAACATCCGGGCGAGATCAAGGCCTTGCTTTCGTTCTCACCGGGCGAATACCTTGGCCAGGACGGCATGGTGAAAGCGGCGGCGGCCAAGGATGACTTGCCCACCTTCGTGACGCAAGCCAAGGACAAGGAAGAGCTGGCCAAGGCCACGCCCATCTTTGCCGCCTCGCCGGCCGCGTTCAAGGTGCACTTCATTCCCGCGGTGGCCGGCGTGCATGGCTCGTCGACGCTGCGCGCCGACCGCAATGCCAAGGGCATGGCGGAAAACTGGCAAGCCGTGACGGCTTTCCTGAATAAGGTATTCCCTTGACGCTTCAGTGTTTCGTCAAGCGCCGCGCAAAATCGATCAAGGATGCGACAATGCGACGGCGCGGCTTGCGTGAAACGGGCAGTAAATAGGCATCGTCTTCGAGCTGGGCTTCGAAGGAGTAGCTGACGTCGTGCATGCTCCAGGCGCGCTCTTCACCGGGCGTCGCGCTTTCGAAGGAACGGTTGGCGTGGAAAAGACCGCTCTGCATGATTCATCCTCTTGGAGTGGGCGCTATTGATGGTCAAGTTCATAGCTTCCCGCATGGCGCGCAGGAAAGAAAGCGGCTTTACAAGTCCTTACAACCCTGAACAGCGATTTACTTTCCCTGCCCTGATACGCCAGGCAAAGGAACGGCGCCGAGCAGTTTGCCGTCGCCGTAAGTCCGCAACACTTGGGAAATGACGACGCGATAGCCGGCCAGCCACTCGCCATAGCGCGCCTTGGCCTGCAGATGGGCCGGGTGGCCCATCAATTGCTTCAGGCCGGCCTCGCCCTCCCAGTAGTAGACATTGGCGACGCGCCCGGTCTTGGGGTCTTCCCAGGCTTCTTCACCGAGGTAGCCGGCCGTCTCTTTCGCGGCGGAGGCAATGACGGCATCGAGCCCATGGAATTCGTCGTCGAATTGCTTGGTGTCGAAGATGAAGGTGGCGCTGTACATGAAATCCCTTCCCTGGCGGCAAAGGACGGATTGTGCGGCAGCAAGGCGCTTGCATGCAAGCGCTTATTTGGCCAAGCGGATTCCGCTGAATTGCCAGCGCGCCGTGGCGGGAAAGAAATTGCGGTAAGACAGCCGCGCATGGCCTTCCGGCGTGGCGAGCGAGGAGCCGCGCAGCACGTATTGGTTGACCATGAATTTGCCGTTGTATTCGCCGATCGCGCCGTCGGCCGGGGTGAATCCGGGGTAAGGCGCGTAACTGCTCGAAGTCCATTGCCAGGCGGTGCCGTAAAGCTGGGACAGACCGGGCTCACGCGCCGCTGCCGCCTCCCACTCGAACTCGGTGGGCAGGCGCGCACCGGCCCAGCGCGCATACGCGTCGGCTTCGAAATAAGAAATGTGCAGCAGCGGCGCTTGCATGTCGAGCGGCTGCAAGCCATGCAGCGTGAATTCCTGCCACCGCGCCCCGTCGTTTTCCCGCTGCCAATAGATGGGATGCCGCAAGCCGTTGCCGCGCACCCACTCCCAGCCTTCCGACAGCCATAGCGCCGGATCGCGATACCCGCCTTCGGCGACGAACGCGGCGTATTCGCCGTTGGTGGTCAGGCGGGAAGCGAGCGTGAACGCTTCCGTGAACTGGCGGTGGCGCGGCAATTCGTTGTCGAAGCAAAAGCCGCCGCCGTCGAAACCGATTTGCACCACGCCGGCATCGACGTGCTGCCAGGCCAGGGGCGCGGCGTGCGCCGCGGAGCCGTCGGTGCGCGGGGTGTAAGCAGGAAACAGCGGATTTTGCGCCAGCAAGTGCTTGAGGTCGGTCAGGATCAACTCCTGATGTTGCTGCTCGTGCTGCACGCCGAGCTCGACCAGGGCCGCCGCACTGCGCGAATCCTCGACCGAACCGTCGCGCATCAAGCCGTCGAGCAGCTTGCCCAGGCGCGTATCGACGTTGTGGCGGTAAGCCACCACTTCATCGGTCGAGGGCCGCGTCAGCAAGCCGCGCTGCGGGCGCGGATGCTTTTCGCCGATGCCGTTGTAATACGAATTGAACAGCACGCGAAAGGCAGGGTGGAACGGTTTGAAGCCCGCTTCGAAGCGCTCGAGGATGAAGGTTTCGAAAAACCAGGTCGTGTGCGCCATATGCCACTTGACCGGGCTGGCGTCGGGCATCGATTGGACACAACAATCCTCTTCCGACAGCGGCTTGGCAAGGCTGACCGTGCGCTTGCGCGTCGCATGCAGGCGCCGCAGCAGTTGCGGTGTGACGAGGGCGGCACTGTCGAGCTGGATCTCCATGGTTTTACCCATCAAACCGCCTGCGCATGGCATAGCATGAACCACTGCTGCGCATCGGTCCAGGTGCGCGGCCTGGCGAAGCCGGCTTCTTCGAGCAAGGCGAGAAAGCGTTCACGCGTGTACTTGTAGCTGTTTTCGGTATGAATGGTTTCGCCTTCGGCAAAGCGTCGCACACCGCCGGACCAGCCCACGCTGAGTTCGCGCCGCGCCACGAGGTGCATTTCGATGCGACTTTGCGCGGGATCGAAAAAGGCACGGTGGCGCCAGTCGCGCAGATCGAAATCGGCGCCGAGCAGCCGGTTGACGTGCAACAGCATATTGAGGTTGAACGACGCGGTGACGCCGAGCGCATCGTCATAGGCGGCATCGAGCACGGCCTTGTCCTTGGCCAAGTCGACGCCGATGAGGAGGCCGCCATCGTTCCGGCACTCGCTGCGGATGCGGCGCAGGAAGCCCAGCGCTTCCTCGGGCGTGAAATTGCCGATAGAGGAACCGGGATAGAAGAACAGCCGCTTCTCGCGCCGCACACCGACCGGCAATTCCAGCGTGGCGGAAAAATCCAGGCCCAGCTCGAGCATGGCAATTTGCGGAAAACGCTGGCGCAGGCGCGACACGGCATCGCGCAAAAAATCCGCCGAAATATCGATCGCCACGTATTGCGCGGGCCGCAACTCGGGAAACAGGCGTGCCGCCTTGGCGCAATTGCCGGCCCCCAGGTCGATCAGGGCCGAGCCGCGCCCCACCGAGCGCGCAATCTCGCCCAGATTCGCCTCGACGATGGCGGCTTCGGTGCGCGTGGGGTAATACTCGGGCAGTTCGCAAATCGCCTCGAACAGCTTGGAGCCGAGTACGTCGTAAAGGTATTTGGGCGAAGTCCGGGCCTGACGCTGCATCAGCCCCGCCGCCAGTTCGGCGCGGATTTCCGCTGCATGGTCGCTCGCTTCTTCTTGTGTGGTCGGCTCTGCCGGTACACGCTCCCAAGGTACTGCCAGGTCATTGATCGGCATGTGAAACCCTTCAGATTGGCCGACAGAAACATGCAGCGATCGGCGGAGAATTTGGCTATGATAGTTCATCCTCATTTTCGCTGCTGAGCCGCTGTCGAAAGTTTCAAGCGGTAAATGCAACATTGGTCGAGCGAAGGCGGGATTCCTTACCTCGCGCGCACAAAAAGAATCAAATCGATGCTCCAGATAAAAAACGTCAGCAAATCCTACTCGCCCACCCGGCAAGTCATCGCCGACCTGAACTACACTCTCGCTCCCGGCGAATATGTCGCCATCATGGGCGAATCGGGCGTGGGCAAATCGACGCTGCTGAACCTGATCGCGGGTCTCGACCAAGCCGATGGCGGCGACATCCTGATCGACGGGCAGGCGATGGCAGCGTTGGACGACGATGCCGCCACCAAGCTCAGGCGCGAAAAATTCGGCTTCATCTTCCAGGCTTTCCACCTGCTGCCGCATTTGACGCTGTCGCAGAACGTGGCACTGCCGCTATTGCTGAAAGGCGAGACAGTCGACGGCCGCGTGGCACATATGCTCGATGCGGTCGGGCTGGCGCAGCGCGGCAACGACTTCCCACGCCAATTATCGGGCGGCGAAATGCAGCGCGTGGCGATTGCCCGCGCGCTGGTGCACAAGCCGGCGCTGATCCTGGCCGACGAGCCGACCGGCAACCTGGACACGCGCGCCTCCAACGAGATCGTGGCGCTGCTGCGCCAGGTCAGCGACGAGTGGGGCC
>DASVYZ010000109.1:0-2968 GCA_036391935.1 Burkholderiaceae bacterium
GCCGTGCTGCACGTGACGGGGGAGGCCGCCTACACCGACGACGTGCCCGAATTGCGCGGCACGCTGCACGCCGCGCTCGGCCTCTCGCAAAAGGCACACGCGAAGATCAAGAGCGTCGACCTCGAGCCGGTGCGCCGCGCGACCGGCGTGGCAGCCGTCTATGCCGCCGCCGACATCCCCGGCACCAACGATTGCGGCCCCATCGTCCATGACGACCCGATTCTGGCCGACGGCCTGGTGCAATATGTCGGCCAACCGATCTTCATCGTCGTGGCCGACTCGCACGACAATGCGCGCCGCGCCGCCAGGCTGGCCGTGATCGATTATGAGGAACTGCCCGCCATCCTGACGCCGCAAGCGGCCAAGGCCGCGCAATCCTTCGTGCTGCCGCCGATGACGCTGCGCCGCGGCGATTTCGACAGCGCCTTCAGGGCTTCGCCGCATTCCGTTCAGGGCGAGTTCCATGCCGGCGGACAGGAACAGTTCTACCTCGAAGGCCAGATTTCCTACGCGATTCCCCGCGAAGACAAGACCATGCTGGTGCTGTGCTCGACCCAGCACCCGTCCGAGATGCAGCACATCGTGGCCCATGCGCTCGGGGTGCATTCGCATAGCGTGGTGGTCGAATGCCGGCGCATGGGCGGCGGCTTCGGCGGCAAGGAATCGCAATCGGCCATGTGGGCCGCCTGCGCCTCGATCGCGGCGGCAGCCTTGAAGCGCCCCGTCAAGCTGCGCGCCGACCGCGACGACGATATGCTCGTCACCGGCAAGCGCCATTGCTTCCATTACGCATACCAGGCCGGCTACGACGACACGGGCCGCATCACGGCGGCCAAGGTCGAAATGGTGTTGCGCGCCGGCTTCTCGGCGGACCTCTCCGGCCCCGTGGCCACGCGCGCCGTGTGCCACTTCGACAATGCCTATTATCTGTCCGATGTCGATATCCTGGCGCTGTGCGGCAAAACCCATACCCAGTCGAACACGGCATTCCGCGGCTTCGGCGGCCCGCAAGGTGCCATCGCGATCGAATACATCATCGATGAAATCGCGCGCAATCTCGGCATGGACGCGCTCGATGTGAGGAAACGCAACCTCTACGGCCGCAACGACGAGGAAGGCCGCAACGTCACGCAATACGGCCAAAAGGTAACCGACAACGTCATCCACGAGTTGATCGCGGAACTGGAACAAAGCAGCGAATACCGCCGCCGCCGCACCGAGATCCATGCCTACAATGCCAGGAGCGCGGTGCTGAAGAAAGGCCTGGCGCTCACGCCCGTGAAGTTCGGCATCGCCTTCAACCTCACGCACCTGAACCAGGCCGGCGCACTGGTGCACGTCTATGTCGATGGTTCGGTGCTGGTCAACCACGGCGGTACCGAGATGGGCCAGGGCATCAATACCAAGGTGGCCCAGGTGGTGGCGCATGAATTGGGCGTCGATCTGTCGCACGTGCGCGTCACCGCCGCCGACACCAGCAAAGTCGCCAATACTTCGGCCACGGCGGCATCCACCGGCGCGGACCTGAACGGCAAGGCGGCGCAGGACGCGGCGCGCCGGATCCGCGAACGCCTGGCCGCGCTGGCCGCGACGCTGTTCGGCGGCAAGGCCGAGGATGTGCGTTTCGCCGCCGACGAAGCCAGCCTCGGCGGCCAGAAGATCGCCTTCGCCGCCCTGGTGCAAAAGGCTTACATGGCGCGCATCCAACTCTGGTCCGACGGCTTCTATGCCACGCCGGGCTTGCACTGGGATGCCAGGACGATGACCGGCAACCCGTTCCATTATTTCGCCTATGGCGCGGCGGCGGCCGAAGTCGTGGTCGATACGCTGACCGGCGAATGGAAGCTGCTGCGCGCCGACGCCTTGTACGATGCCGGCCAATCGCTCAACCCGGCCATCGACCTGGGCCAGGTCGAAGGCGCCTTCATCCAGGGCATGGGCTGGCTGACCACGGAAGAACTGTGGTGGGACAAGGCCGGCAAGCTGATGACGCATGCGCCCTCCACCTACAAGATTCCAGCCATCTCCGATTGCCCGCGCGACTTCCGCGTGCGCCTGTTCAAGAACCGCAACGCCTCCGACAGCATCCACCGCTCCAAGGCCGTGGGCGAACCGCCGCTGCTGTTGCCGTTCTCGGTGTTTTATGCGATCCGCGATGCGGTGTCGGCTGCCGGCAACCACAAGGTCAATCCGCCTTTGCATGCGCCGGCGACGAGCGAGGCGATTTTGAAGGCCGTGGAAGCGGTGCAGGCGAGGTAGGAGAGCTTATGAGCCATTGGCTGGATATCTGCTGCGACATGACCGCGCCCTGCGTGCTGGTCACGGTCGCGGCCGTCGATGGCTCGGGGCCGCGCGAGAGCGGAGCGAAGATGATCGTTACCGCTGATTCGCAGATTGATACGATAGGCGGCGGGCACCTGGAACTCAAGGCTTGCGAGATGGCCCGGGAAATGTTGCGCCACCCCGTTCCTGCGCGGCGGTTCGAGCGCTTTGCGCTTGGGCCTGGCTTGGGGCAGTGTTGCGGTGGGGTGGTTTATCTGGCGCTTGAGGTGTTGGATTGTGCTGCACAGGAAGAGTTGGCTCTTGTTCGCAGGCGACTGCAGCGCGGGGAGAATACGTGGCGTCTTGTACCTTTGGACGAAAGCCTGCCCGTTATCCTATTGAATGAAGAGAGTGAAGCCATCTCGCAAGCTGGCGAAGACCGACACGCCCCTCGCCCGCAGGCGGGAGAGGGGGCGGGGGTGAGGGAGGTTGAATCACAGTCTACGTTTAATAAGCGGAACCATATGGCGACGTCCCTCGCCACTCACCCCTCTCCCCCCTCCCCCCCTTGCCCCGACAGGGAAGAGCCACTCGCCACAGCCGAGTGTCGTTCCGGCGGTCAGCATGCTGACCGAAACCCCGACTACACCACCCGCGGGCGAGGGGAACACGAGCCGCCGGTGGTTTTTACATCGGCGAAACCTTG
>DASVYZ010000110.1:0-1506 GCA_036391935.1 Burkholderiaceae bacterium
TACAGACATGGACAGCCCAGCACTCCACGCCGTGAATGCCGAGACCTGGCGCGCGGCGGCAGACGGCTCCTAGCCTGCACTCGAGGCGGGAGGGGACGCTTTGGCAACGAGCCGCGAAGCGCGCTTGCACGCATTGGAGCAATCCTGCAATGCCACCTGGTGGGAATACGATCTTGCCGAACATCGCCTCATATTGGGCGAACGCGCCGCCACCCTGCTCTCCTGGGCCCACCCCTCCGCAACCGGCACGCTGGAACGCCTGCTTGCCTGCGTAATCGGAGCAGATCGGGAAACCGTGCGACGCCGCTTCGCCGCGATGGAGCAGGGTTTCGACGGCACGGTCTGCGTCTTCCGCGCCATGGCCGAAGACGGTTGCGCGCGTACGTTGCAGCTTGAAGAAACCGCGCCGCGCCGCGTCTCGCCCGAAACCGGCCACTTGACCGTGCTGGGCACCCTGGCCGACGTGACGGCCTTTGCCGACGTCAGCGACCAATTGCTTTCGGAGCGCCAGTTGCTCGAAGCCTCGGAATCGTTCGGCCACATGGTGAGCTGGGAACTCGATGTCGAAAACGGCACCTATTTTTCCGCCACCGGCATACGCAGCATGTTCGGCTTCCCGCCCGGCCAGACCATCATCACGAGCAAGGAATTCGACGCGCGCGTGCACCCGGACGACCGCGAACGCAGCCGCGCCCTGTTCATGGCGGCAATGAAGGGCAAGCACACGCTGGAAGTCGAGTACCGCTTCTGGAACGAAGCCGAGCAGCACTGGATGACGGTACAGACCGTCGGCAACTTCGTGCGCGCATCGAACGGCCGTGCGCGCCTGGCCTACGGCTTCACGCAAGACATCACTCGCCAGCGCGCCGCCGAGCATGCCCTGCAAAACGACAAGCTGATGCTCGAATCCGCGGAATACCTGGCCAATCTCGGCACCTGGAGCCAGGACGTCAAGACCGGCAAGCTCACCATCAGCCGCCACCTGGCCGACATCATCGGCCTGCCGGCCAACGCCCGCCTGACCCACAGCCGCGACGAAACCCTGGCCGCGATCCATCCTGACGACCGCACCCGTCTGCGCGAAGCGCAAGACCACAGCCTGGAAACCGGCCAGCCCTTCATGCACGAATACCGCCAATGGAACTACGCACGCAAGGAATGGGTCATCCTGCGCACCCAGGGCCACATGCTGCCCGACGAAAAAGGCTTGCCCAAGGAATTCCACGGCGTGTCGCAAGACGTCACGGCCTACCGGGCCGATCAGGCGCGCCTGCACCAATCCGCGCTGGCTTTCGAGCACACGCGCAACATGGTGCTGGTGGCGGACGCCGCGGGCCACATTACCCAGGCCAACCGCGCCTTCTATGAAACCACTGGCCACCTGCCGAAAGAGATCGAGAACATCGGGCTCGGCATCTGCGGCACGCTCGGCCTGCCCGCCGAACTGGGTGAGACGATACACGCCGAACTCTCCAGCGTAGGCAACTGGCGCGGCGAAGTGCAATG
>DASVYZ010000111.1:0-4114 GCA_036391935.1 Burkholderiaceae bacterium
TCCAACCTCGCCACCGCACTGGAAGCGGCGCGCCAGCTGGCTGCGGCCAAGGCGCCGGCCGGTGCCGGCTGCGAAGCCTGCTCCCGCTGCGCCCAGGATGCAGGCCGCGCCCGTCAGGCAGCAAGAGCTGCAACATGAGCTGCAGCCCGTCTTGCCGGTCAAGCGCCGCGCGCCGGAACCGCGTCATGACGAAGATCAGGCATCCAACCTCGCCACCGCACTGGAAGCGGCGCGCCAGCTGGCTGCGGCCAAGGCGCCGGCCGGTGCCGAGCTGAACGACATGATGAACGAGATCCGTTCCATGCGCGGCATGCTCGAAGCGCAGTTGGCCGAACTGGCCTGGGGTGGTGCGCCGCAAAAGCGCAATCCCGTCAAGTCGCTCGTTTTCAAGGAAATGATCGCGGCCGGCTTCTCGGCTTCGTTGGCGCGCTACGTCTCGGAAAAGGCTCCGGCCGATATCAAGCCGGAAGCGGCACTGAGCTGGACCAAGTCCGTGCTGGCGCACAATCTTGCGGTGGTCGGCAATGAAAATGAAATTCTGGAAAAGGGCGGCGTGTTCGCCCTGGTCGGCCCGACCGGCGTGGGCAAGACCACGACCACGGCCAAGCTGGCGGCACGCTGCGTGATGCGCCATGGCCCGGGCAAGCTGGCCTTGATCACGACCGACGGCTATCGTATCGGCGGTTACGAGCAGTTGCGCATCTATGGCAAGATTCTCGGTGTCATGGTGCATTCGGTGAAGGACGAGGCCGACTTGCGCATTGCGCTCGAAGAATTGAAAGGCAAGCACACCGTGCTGATCGATACCGTAGGCGTATCGCAGCGCGACAAGATGGTGGGCGAACAGGTGGCCATGCTGTCGGGCGCCGGCGCCCGTGTGAAGCGCCTGTTGTGCGTGTCGGCCACGTCCAACGGCGAGACCCTGAGCGAGGTCGCGCGCTCCTACCAGGGCGACGGCCTGGCCGGCTGCATCATCACCAAGCTCGACGAGGCAGCCACCATCGGCAATGCGCTCGACGTGGCGATACGGCAAAAGCTCAATCTGTACTACGTCGCCAATGGCCAGCGCGTGCCGGAAGATTTGCACCTGGCCAATCCGCAATACATGGTCGATCGCGCCTTCAAGCTCAAGCGCGAAACGGCGGCCTTTGACGTGCACGACGACGAATTGCCCCTGGTCGTGGCGAATACGGTGACCAACAGCGTGCGCCCGCCTGCCGGTGCAACAGTTGGGCGCGGGGTGGCGCTTGGCTAACTTCGACTTCGACCAGGCGGAAGGACTGCGCCGGCTGCTGGCGGGGCCGCGGCCGCGCGTCTTCACCTTTCTTTCCGTCACACCGGATGCGGCCAAGAGTGCCACCTTGATCAACCTGGCCGCCACGCTGGCGCGTTCGGGCAATACAGTGTTGCTGGCCGATGCACGGGCGAAATACCGTGGGGTGTCCAGCGCGCTTGATTTGCCCTATTGCCCCACCTTGATGGATGCCGCGCGCAAGAAACGCCCCTTGAACGACGCAATCCGGCCGATGGGGCAGGGCTTTTCTGTCGCGCTGATGCGACATGAAAACCGTGCCGATCTCGATGCATGTCAGGATGGCAAGATATTGCAACATTTGGATGCCTGCTTTGAGCTGTTGGGCAAGCAAACTGATATGCTGTTGATAGACGGCGAGTTGCATGCCGAAGACGGCTTGATCGTGCCGACCATGGCCAACGGCGAGATCGTGATCCAGGTCAGCCCGGGTGCGACCGAGATTCAGCAAGCTTATGGACTGGTCAAGCGTCTCAATGCCCAGCTTGGCCGGCGCAGCTTCGGTATACTCGTAACTGATGCTTCGGAGCAAGAGGCACAAGTGGTGTACGATAATATGGCACGTGCGGCAAAACGTTATCTTGCCGTGCATTTGAAGTCGCTCGGCTCGGTGCCCGCCGACGACTATTTGCGGCGCGCAACGCGGCTGGGAAAGTCTGTGGTCGAGGCTTTCCCGCTCGCAGGCGCGTCGATCGCGTTCCGGCGGCTCGCGGGACGGGTCGCTGCCGAGGCTCACCTCGACAGCCTGCAAGCCGTGGGTGCATAGCGCAAACCGGCCCTTAGGTGAAACAACAATTTATGTACACAGCGGATGGGAAAACCGACAAGAGCCACTTGCTGGCGGAACACGCGCCGCTGGTCAAGCGCCTTGCCCATCAGATGAAAGCCAAGCTTCCGCCCTCGGTGGAAGTCGACGACTTGATCCAGGCCGGCATGATCGGCTTGCTCGACGCCGTCAGCCGCTACGAAGAAACGCATGGCGCGCAATTCGAAACCTACGCCGTGCAGCGCATCCGCGGCGCCATGCTCGACGAACTGCGTTCGTCCGACTGGCTGCCGCGCAGCATGCGGCAAAACATGCGCAAGATCGAAGAAGCGATGAGCCAGTTGCAGCAACGCCTGGGCCGTCCGCCCAACGAGAGCGAAGTGGCCAAGCAGCTCAAGCTCTCCCTGGCCGAGTACCAGGACTTGCTCAATGAAGGCGGCGGCCACCAGCTTGTGTATTACGAGGATTTCCACGATGGCGACGGCAACGAGCACTTTCTCGACCGCTATGCCACCGACGAAGACGGCGACCCGTTACAAGCGCTGATGAACTCGGGTTTCCGTGCCGCCTTGATCGAAGCGATCGAGGGCCTACCCGAAAGAGAGAAAATACTCATGGGCCTCTACTATGAGCAGGAGATGAACCTCAAGGAGATCGGCGCGGTGATGGGCGTCTCGGAATCGCGCGTCTGCCAGCTCCATAGCCAGGCCATCTCGCGCCTGCGTGCCAACCTCAGGGAAAAAGCGTGGACTGGGGTAGCGTAGTCGGGCTGGTGCTTGCCCTGACCGGTATCATCGTCGGGCAGGCAATCGAAGGGGGGGAAATCGGTTCGCTGGTACAGCCGGCGGCCTTCGTCATCGTCGTCATCGGCACGCTGGGTGCGGTGATCCTGCAAAGCGGCCTGCTCAACTTCTTTGAGGGTGTAAAACTGGCTTCCTGGGTGTTTGTCCCCCCGGCTTCCAACGGCAAGACCTTGCGCCGCGACGTCGTCAACTGGAGCACCACGGCAAGGCGCGAGGGCTTGTTGAGCTTGGAACGCCAGCTCGACCAGGTGCGCGACCCTTATCTGGCCAAGGGCTTGCGCCTGATCGTCGATGGCGTCGATCCGTTCAAGCTGCGTGAAATTCTCGATGTCGAAATCGCGGCCTACGAGGCCGAGCGCAAGCTGGCCATCAAGATATGGGAATCGGCCGGCGGTTATTCGCCGACCATCGGCATTTTGGGCGCCGTGCTGGGTTTGATCCACGTGATGGAGAACCTGTCCGACCCGAGCAAGCTCGGTGCCGGCATTGCCGTCGCCTTCGTCGCAACCATCTACGGCGTGGGCCTGGCCAACCTGGTGTTTCTGCCGATCGGCAGCAAGCTCAAGGCACTCGTCGCGAAGGAAGTCGCCAAGCGCGAGCTGATTGCCGACGTGTTCTGCGGCATCGCCACCGGCGAGAATCCGCGCATCATCGAAGAGCGGCTCTCAACCTATTGACTTGATCATGACGCGCAGAAAACACGAGGAAGAGCACGAGAACCACGAGCGCTGGCTCGTGTCCTATGCCGACTTCATCACGCTTCTGTTCGCGTTTTTCGTCGTGATGTATGCCATC
The DNA here is from genome assembly GCA_036391935.1 of Burkholderiaceae bacterium. Lineage (GTDB taxonomy): Bacteria > Pseudomonadota > Gammaproteobacteria > Burkholderiales > Burkholderiaceae_D > PKWO01. The sequence goes on from DASVYZ010000111.1 coordinate 3,677, forward strand.
TCTTCGATCAACACCGGCAAGTATCGTGTGCTGTCCGATTCGTTGGGCAACGCCTTCGGCCGCGAAGCGCCGCAAGTTCCGCCTACGCGCGCACAGCTCGAACTGGGCTTGAACGGCTTGAAGCCGCTGGTCGTATTGCGGCGCGAGGCGATGGCGCGGCGCGATTATGCGCAGTTGTCGACCTTGTCGCGCAATCTGCAGCAGGCGCTGGCGCCCCTGATCTCGCAAGGCAAGGTGCAAGTCACCCAAAGCAGCCGCGGCATCAACGTTACGATCAACTCCAGCGTTTTGTTCGCCACCGGCGAGGCAAAGCTCACCAACGATGCCAGGGACATCCTGAAATCGGTGGCAACGACCTTGAAGAGCGACAAGCATGCGCTCCAGGTCGAAGGCCACACTGACAACGTGCCGATCAGCACGCCGCTGTTCGCTTCGAAC